>NZ_DJDC01000165.1:0-10715 GCF_002430855.1 Acinetobacter sp. UBA5934
GCAATAGTATTGTTGACATCGGATTTAAAGCCCGCTTCCTGACTAATACCATTAGCACCTTCATCAATACGACCAGTAATGATGGCATTCAAGGCTTCTTGCTCAGATAATCCGGCATCGTTATACACTTGAATATTCGGACTGGTTGCTGTCCCTGTTACCCGTACCCCAACCAGGCTTCCTTGTACGGTCTTATTGGCATCGATATCTAAAGTCGGGTTATAGAGAGGGCCATTAAAACGTGCAATCGCACGATTCAAGTCCAGACTTTGTCCATAAGCTTCAATTTTCACTCGCTGGCTGACCCCAATTGCGCCATTGGCACGCATAGCGGTTTCAAGCCCACGTTGTGACAGATACAAACGTCCTGCTAGTGGAATACGACTATCAAAGCCCTGGAAAATGACCTGATTACCTAAATTGACCATGACATCAGCACGGATATCCCAAGGTCGGGCTGCCCTTAATATAGCCAGCTGGTCTTGTCCTTCGTGCACCACCCGTACATCTGAAGATACATTAATCACTGGCGCAGACGCTTCAGGCATAGAAATTAAGGCACGTGGTACCTCCACCTTGCCGCTTAAACTCAATTTTTTACTAAACGGCAGTACATCTAAAGTCAAATCAGGCGTTACCACCGCTGTAATTAACGGTGCCTGACGGATCAGCAGATTTTCACCTTTTAAATGCAACTGAATGCGAGGATCATCTTTCCAGTTTACACTGCCGGTCAATGCGCCTGCACCACGACCACTGTTAAATGCCCCGTTAATAGTGGCATGGTCTTGGCGAATGGAAGAATACACCTGAATATTGGTTAAATTCACCGGCAAGGAAATCATGCTGATGGCACCATCTTTCAGGCGCATTTCACCATTCACTAAAGGCTGAGTTAAAGTACCGCTAATTTTGCCCGCAAAAGATAGGTTGCCCGACAAGGAGCGAACATCCTGAATAAAGGGTTTAAAGACTTTCAGCTGTACCTGATCAAAGGCAATCTCGCCACGCATCGGTTTATTGTCTTTATAAGGATCAATAATCACATTGGCATAGCCGGTACCAATTTCAGGTGTTTTCACATCTAAACGAACCTGTAAACCCGCAGCTACACTTTTTGCCACCACCGCAATTTCATTGTAATTTAGCGTAGATCCGACATCTTGAGGATCTTCAGCAGCAAGCCCAATCACACCATTACGGGTCACCAGTCTGGCATCAATCTTCGGCTTAACCCCTTTTACCCAGGCGGCCTTGGCATAGCCATTCACCTTACCGGTAATTTCCAAGCCTTCTGGCATAAAGGCAGCAAAATCATTCAAATCGACATTTTGGGTTATGAATGAAACATTACCTCTTGTTTTACTGACCCGAATGGGTTGATCAAAGCACAACTGGCTTTGCTGACTCGACCAGCAATGAGCACCGACAAACAATTCACTTTTAGCCGAACTATAAATCACCGAAGCATTTTGGCGTTGTACCAAACGTGCACGCAAAGAGTCAAAATCCCCTCTCTGGATTTGTCCTAACCAATCATTCTGTGCATTAAACCCACCCGCCAGTTGCACGTAGAATTTGGAAATCCGGTTTTGCGCCTGTACTTTCAGGATGTGGGCTTTACGTGTCCCGGCCAGTGAAATTTCACCTTGTTGAATTTCACGCTTACCACTACGCAGGTTTTCCATTTTCGCTGTCATCAGCGTTGGGGTGAGCTCTGAAGTAGGTAATTCACCTTGTATACGCAACTTTTTGACATTGAATAAATTATTAAAACCAAAATCATCGACCGCCAGATTGGCAGTCGCTTGTAGGCGTGGTTGCGATTGCACATTTAAATAGCCATAAGCACGACCACGAAGACCACTGTAAATCTCATACAAGGCTGGTGCATTGATTTTCAATCTTAAGTTCTGTGCATTGCCGGTAGCCTGAACCTGATTTTTTGCGTAAGAAAGATATAAATTATTGGCTTCAAACTGTTGTGGTAAGAAGCCTTTTTGATTTGAATTGATGACCATCGCCAGATTCCCTGTTCCGCGAACAGGTTTATTGTTGATGATACCGGCGATATTCAATTTCTGGATATTGATGCGTTTTAAATTATCGGACCAAACCCCTTCAGTTTTCACATTACCGGACAACTCACCACGCACAGACGAGACAAAATAATGCGGTTTAAAACGTACGAGTGATGCATTGATATTCCAGCCAAAACCATTTTTCAGAGAAACTCGCCCATTGGCAAAAATTTTCCCGGCAATGCCTGAATGTTTCAGTTCATCCACTTTAATCAGCTCTGGTGTACCGGAAATCTTGAACTTGAGCATCCCTTCACTGGCCGGAATCTGGCTGGCATTGAGTGCACCGTCATAATTCACGGCAAAACTCTTAAACGCTCCACCCGCCTTTTGATCATTAAACAAAATAGCTGCCGTACTACGACCGGTTAAACGTACCGTTTCATTATTGCGTTGCTGTGCCAGACGTCCGGTTAAGTTGATTGCATTCAAATGAATAATCTGCTGATTCGGTTTGGCAAAACCATTGGCTTTTACCTGCCCATTAAGCAGATTCACCGGTGCAGCTTCTGCAATCGTCTGCGGATTAAAGTTTTTGGCGTTAACAACAGCATTCCATTTCAATTGACGTTTTTTATTCGGTAAGTCAAGTTTTGCACTGCCCGTTAAACTGCCTTTACCTGCCACATAACTAAAACTTGGAATATTCAAATCATTATTTTTGAGATTGAGCTGAGCAGTGTATAAACCTTCAGGCAACCAGCCCTTATCATTTTTAGTCACCGCCGTGGCAACATGAATATCCTGCTTGCCTTCAACCAGCGCCAATTTGACATCGCCCGATTTACTGCTTAACCAGCCCACATAAGGCACGGCACGATCAATATTCTGCCAGGCCACATTTAGCAGCATCGGATTGGGTTTTTTGCCTTTTTGCTCGGCCTGATCAAGCTTCAGGTTCCAGGTTTCATAGCGGTCAAAATCCACCAAGGCATTTAAATGCAAACCTTGCTGCAAACGACCTTTAGAGGTAATTTTGGCATCCAGACTTGGCGGCAAGAAATCCTGAATAATTTGTGGAATCATTTTGTCTTTAGGATTGATTTTATCTACCCGGCCATTCATATCCCAAGACACATGATCTTTCCAGCTGACGACACCTGCAACATTGACGGCGCCCTTCATGAGCTGACCATTTAAATTGCTAATGTCGAGTTGATTTACCAAATCGGTATGCATGGTAGCGTTATATTGACCTTGCGGAATATTTTTGCCGCTTAAATCCGTGATCGCATCAATATTTAAACGCTGAATATCTCCATTAAATTTTGCCACACCATTGTTGGTATACAGATTTTGTTCCGTCAGCAATGGCCAATGGTATTTTTTAAACTTCAACTCACCAAACATCGGCACATGTTTGCGTACCGGATGCAGTACCACCCAACCGGTTAACAGGTCTGGGTTATTGGTCGCTACACCGGCCTGAATCGTATCTAAAGACCCAGTTGCAACTACTTTAATATCATGAATATTTAGATTTTTATGTAGTGCAGGTATGTTTAGATCACCCACGGCATGTAAAGGATATTTTCCTTCAAATTTCATATTGCCCGTGGCATTTTTTACTGACAGGTATCCCATGTTCATCCGGGAATCTTCAAACTTCAGTTCAGTACCGGACCAAAGCGAGTTATTTAAATGCACATCATAAAACTTGACACTTGACGTAGCAGTTTTAATGAGAAGGTGATCCACATCTGCCGTGTCCAAGCGCAACACAAAGGGCAAACGAATTTCATTAAATTTAAACGGCTCGTCACTTGATGGATTTTTAGTGATAATTTGCAGATTACGTACATCGGCGCTGTTCAGGTGAATTTCTTTTTTAAGAATGGCACGCCAGCCCAAAGTGACATCGGCACGGTCAATCTTAACGTCTACCGGTTTTAAGGTGACCAAAATATTTTTTAAGATGATGCCGCTTAACAGATTACCGCCTTCATATTCATAATGAATAATATGCTGGCGCTCTAACACACGATCCAGCAAGAATTTGCTACCTTTATCGGTACTAAACATCACGGCGAACGAAGCAATCAGCAAGACAAACACGATAAGCAGTGTAAAAAGTACACTCCGTATAATACGACGCTTTTTCGGTCTAGGTGTTTCAGTCTCTGGTTGCTGTTCTACTTCAGCCATAATGTTCTCTAAAAACTAAGATTTATAATTGTGAACCAATAAAGAAATGCAGACGTATTGGATGGTTGTCATCAGAAATACCGGAAGCCACATCTACACGAATCGGGCCAATTGGCGATGCCCAGCGAAGCCCCAAGCCCACACTATAAGCAGTAGGCGTATTGAAATCTTTATCGTAAGCATTACCTACATCACTAAAAATGGCTGCACGCCAGCCTTCTTTAAATTGATAGTTGTATTCCAGTGAACCTACAGCCAAAGCCTGGCCACCGATTTTAAATCCATTTTCTTCTGGCGATAAACTTTTATAATCAAAACCGCGTACCGTTTGGTCACCACCGGTAAAATAACGCAAGTTATAAGGCACTTTGCTAAAGTCTTGAGTCAAGATATAACCTAAATCGCCACGCCCGACAAACTGGTGATTATCATTTTCACCCAATGAATAAATAAAGCGCCAACCTGCATTCAAAATAGCCATGTCTGCATCGGACAATAACGACTCACTGCCAAGTTCCACTTTATAGGTCTGTCTAAAGCCTTTACCCGGATTGACCCGTTTGTCACTGGTAGTCCGTGACGCTTCATAACCGACCAATAAAGACTGTTGCTGTTCGTTTGAATTGGCTAAAAAGGTTTCCGGAATTTCATTCTCGGCAATATCACCATTTTGACTAAGTTGATCTAAACGGTAACGAAGACCAAACGTATGTTGCCAGCTTCCACGCGGTCTTTTAATGATTCTGTCCACCCCCGCAACTGCCGATTCAATCATCAAGCCATTACCCTGTGCCACGTCATCCCGTTCTTCACGCTCATAACCGCCGACGATACTGATGTAGTCATTGATTGGATGGTGATAGGGAATATTATAACGTCCGTCTATAGACTGGCGAATTTGAGAAAATTCCAGGTTGGCATCAAAAGAATGACCACGGCGGTTAACAATGGCACGGCGGTACTGACCACGTACACGTGCGCCTGTATCGGAACCATAACCTAACCCCAGTTCTGCACTATTTAAACGGTCAGCATTTAAAGTCACGATCACGGGAATCTTCTTTTCTTCGCGTGCCTGAACTTTTAAACGTTCTTCTTCAGATTGTTTAGTTTCCTGCTGTGCACGCATTAGACGCAGATTATCATCACTTTCGGTTTCACCTTTACCGGCAAATTGGGTTTCATCTACTACCGATTGCGTGACTTCTTTTGCTGACGCAACCCGTTTTTTATCCTGAACTGTCGCTTCACTTTCAGATAATTTTTGCTGATCGACCAAGGCCTGAATATCTGGCGCTAATTCCAGCGGTTTTTCAATTGGATCAGGACGTATTGCATCTACCAGCGTGTAATTAAAATAACGCGAGTTGGTCAGGTTATTGGCTAAGCCATTGACCCGCCAAAAGGTATAATCCGCTCCATCTTCCCATGAAACCATACTCTGCAAAACATCCATGTCGATTGGAAATGGCTCTGACGGATCGCTCATACGGAATTCAACAGGACCTAACTTATAGCGTTCGCCTGTTTCATAACGCAGATTCACATCGGCAGTATTTTGCGGCTGGGCTACTTTCACGTCATGCAGACGCCAATAGCTGTCAAAATAACCGTTATTGGATGCTGCATCGCTAATCCTGGTCTTGGTTTTTTCATACAGACCATGATTGAAAATGTCGCCCACTTCCTGTTCAGGCAAAAGCCGGATGACCTGGAACTGGGGCTGATTTTCCCCGGCACCGCTAAATTCTATATTCTGTTCTTTAATCTGTACCGGTGCATTTGCAGTTACCCTGACCCGAACACGACTTTCACTGAGTTTCTCGAATTTAAACCCGGCATTATAAAAGCCCACGGCTTGTGCAGCCTGATTAGATAAAGTTCTCAGCTGTGGCAATGCAGAAGGAAAATCGCTAAATGATTCTTTCGTGAAACTGGAAAGTTTTGCCTTAATGTTTGCTTGTAGATTTTCCTGTGCCTGAGCATAAGCCTTTTCTGAAACATTGCTGCTGTTTGGCGTAGGGACAATAATCACATCCGCAGTGATACGATCGACCTTGGCAGTATTGAATTGACGTGGCGGACGAATCTTATATAACCAGCGTTTAAAAAAGTTGGGTTCTTCAATTTCGTCAGTAGGTGCCAGTTCAGGTAAAGTTTTGCCTGCTGCATTGGCTTCGACCACAATCTGGCTATCTGCCTGAATGTTTGACATCAGCTGATCGATATTCACCGGTGCCTGATTAATTTCAACCAGTTCCTGTTGCGTTGCATCAGAAACCACCGCTTCTGTACCGTGACCTGCACGGTATTGCTGGGCTTCCTGTTTCGCCTCTTCCGCCACACGAAAAATTTCATTAGCCATATCTGCACTGACTGGTGTAATCGGCAGTTCTTCCAGATCTTCAAATTCAATCGGCTTGAATTCTTCCAGAGGCTGAGTCGCCTGTTCTTGCTGTTCTAGCATTTGCAGGCTATCAGGTGTGACCGTAGTAGATTGGATGTTGTCTATTTTTTCCAGGTTTTCACTGCTGCCCACACCCTGCTTAACAGCTTCATTCTTGAGTTGTTGCTGGAATTCTGCTTCAGTGATTGGAGAATTGGGCTGAGTAGCTTGTGCAAAACTGTGTTGTGCCAGTAACATGAATACAAGACTGAGTCCGAATCGTTTATGCTCATTGTTCCACTGTAAAATGGAATTGACACTTAAAGTAAGTGTCGACTTTTTAAAATTCAGTTTTGAAAGCATAAAAAACTCTAAACTCATATAATATTTGTAATGGAAATGTCCGATGAAAGCTTGCTAACAAACTCAAATCTATTGGAATTTTCCCAAAAGTATAGGTTGAAAACATCATACATGATTTTTATTGTGTTTTACCAAATGCTCACATTTCTTAATAAAACTTAATGAAGTCCACAAACCATGGAAAAAAATGAACATCTCTTAGGCACACGTCGATTTTTACCGATGTTTGTCACTCAATTCTTCGGGGCCTTGAATGACAACGTCTACAAACAAGCCTTGTTACTGGTCATTACCTATGGTTGGATTAATCAGCAAGCTGCCAGTGTAAGCACACTCAATAACCTTGCGGCCTTACTGTTTATTTTACCCTATTTTATCTTTTCTGCGACAGCGGGACAGATTGCCGATAAATATGAGCGCTCACAACTTGTACGAGGAATCAAGATTCTTGAAATCGTGATTATGCTGATTGGTTCTGCCGGCTTTTTACTTGGTCATTTGTGGCTGTTATTGGTGGCTTTATTTTTAATGGGCACGCACTCGACCTTTTTCGGCCCAATCAAATATGCCATTTTGCCAGAAATTTTAAAGCCTAATGAGCTGATGTCGGGAAATGCCTTATTTCAGTCAGGCACCTCGATTGCCATTCTAGTCGGGATGATTTTAGGCGGTGCGGTTATTTCAGCCTCAGATGGCAATCTGTTATGGATTAGCTTAACGATTGTGACGATTGCCTTGCTGGGATATTTTTCCAGTCGTTTTGTCTTGAAGCAAAAAGTGGCTGCGCCTGACGTGCAAATTGACTGGAACTTTTTTAGAACCAGTTTTCAAACCCTGGGTTATGCCAAAAGTTTACCGGTTATATTCCTAATTTTACTGGGCAATTCCTGGTACTGGTTTTATGGCGCGACCTATCTCACTCAAATTCCACAGCTAACTCAACAAAACCTGCATGCCTCTGAAAACGTGGTCAGCCTGCTATTAACCTTCTTCTCTGTGGGGATTGGCGTCGGTTCGTTATTGTGCCGCAGAATTGGCGGTACAGAAATTAATTTGAAGATGGTCCCTGTTGGTGCAATTGGCCTCACTGTCTTTGCATTTTACCTTGCAGCAAGTCTGGCTTTTGTTCCTGAACGTACAGGCGACATGCTCGGCTTAAAAGATGTTTTTAGCCAAGGCTGGAGTTATTACCATGTCATGCTGGCAGTCACTTTACTTGGCATTAGCGGCGGTTTTTATATCGTCCCTCTCTATGCCATGATGCAAGCCTTTTCACCACAATCCCATCGTGCCCGTGTGGTTGCCGCAAACAACATTCTCAATGCCGTATTCATGGTATCCTCTGCAATATTCTCCATTATTATCTTAAGTATATTTAAGATTGATATTAAAATACTTTTTAGTATTACAGCGATTCTAAGCGCCATTTTCACTACATGGCTCTTGTTTAAACTCAAGCCCATGCTTGAAGCTCAGCAACAAGATGCTTTAGAGGATTAATTTTATGCGCCAATATACCGGTCTCGACAAATTTATTCATTCGTTTGACCAGGCCCTACGCAGCCTTGTTCCCGGAACAACCTCTGCTCATCGCGAAAACCCGGGAAATGAAGTTGAAACCAAGCTCGGTGTCAGTGAAGCACGCCATGTGGCCGGTTTAATGCGGGTCAATCATAGCGGTGAAGTCTGTGCTCAAGCGCTTTATCATGGCCAGGCATTAACAGCCAAACTCCCCAATGTACGCCGGGAAATGGAACAGGCCGCAATTGAAGAACAGGATCATTTGGCCTGGTGTGAAGACCGTTTAAAAGAACTGGATAGTCATACCAGTTTGCTCAATCCGGTGTGGTATGGCCTGTCTTTTGGCATGGGTGCTATTGCAGGTATTGCCGGTGATAAATATAGTCTCGGTTTTGTAGCAGAAACAGAACGTCAGGTGAGTTTGCATTTGCAAGACCATATTAAACAGTTGCCTGAACAGGATGAACGTTCACGCAAGATATTGGTGCAAATGAATGAAGATGAGTTACACCACCGAGATACCGCGCTGCATGCAGGTGGAGTAGATTTACCTGCACCGGTACGTATCACCATGACCGCCATTTCCAAACTGATGACCAAGACCAGTTATTATATTTAACTGGACGGCACATCATTCAAGCTCACTTTAAGGTGGGCTTTTTTGTGACTATGTACTTGAATGTTTATAATAAGTGAGCAATGTATAAATAATCCGAGCCAGTACAATACAGGCCACTACGGCAAGAACAATGTAAATATCATGATGATAGGACAATATTTTTAGCCAAAATACATGTAGCCAGTGGCTAATCTGCAATCCGACACTCACAATCACAAAGGCCCAGATAAAACAGGCAAGCAGATTCACCCCCATATATTTCCATACCGGATAAGCTTTGATCCCGATCGAGATGGGTAAAATGGTTCTGAGTCCCCAAGCAAAGCGCATCAATAAAATAGTCAGCACGGGATAACTGTCGATGAAACTGCTGGCCTGAGCAAATTTTTGTGCCAGTTGTGGTTTGCTTTGTATGATTTTTTGACCATAGCGTGCGCCAATTTGATAGTAAAATTGATCGCCAATAAAACCACCTGCCATCGCGACCGTAATAACAAGCCAGAAATGAAAAATATGCTGATGCACCGCATAGGCACCAAGGATCAGGACGGTTTCACCTTCAAATAAGGTACCGATAAAAATGGCAAAATAACCATAATGTTGCAACAGATCAGTCCAGTTCATTATTTATGTGTCTGATAACAGACTTTCTATCTTCGACAGATTTCCATTCATTGCAAAGACAAGCCTGGTTGCTTTTTTAAGCATTTATATTTCATCAGTACAATCAAGTGACTTTACTGTTTATTTCCATCCCTCACATCGCATCAATATTGCTGTTTTTAGCTTAATCGAGTCAGTCGTTAACATTATATATTCATGCTCACCCTTTTGACGTCAGATTTATACTGCGACACCTCAGTGAGTACGCTTGATAGTTCTTCTGTAAATTTGACTATTTTATTAGCCTATATTTTTATTCACTTACAAAAAGCTGTTTTTAAAGCGCTTTTATCTTTCAAAATAATTGATTCTAAAATATCAGAAATCGACCTGTGTTCTTGTAAGTTTTAACGTACAACACTTGTCTAAAATTTTATTAGCATAGATAAGCTTTTATCGCGCCGTAAGATACTTTCATTCTTGTACAATTTATTCAATACGATGAGCAAATCTTATAAAAACATTCATTCGTATTTTTTATAAAAATAAAAATTATTAAAAGCAAAAAACAAATAAAAAAATAATTTAAGGAGCAAGGTATGTCTACCCAGTTCAATTTTGTCTCTGTCAAAAAAAAATCTAATATCCATTTTGACGGCTGTTCAATCAGTCACGTAATTGAGTTGAAAGATGGAAGGAAAAAAACATTAGGTGTGATTCTGCCCACTGAGCGTCCCCTGGTTTTTGAAACCCAAGTCGCTGAACGCATAGAAATTGTTTCAGGCAAGTGCTTGGTTCAAATTGGCAATAATCACGAGAGTCAAACCTATTATGCGGGCGAGTCTTTTTATGTTCCTAAAAAGACCCAATTTAAAATCATCGCAGATGACATTATTGATTATGTTTGTCATCTCGAGGATCGTTAAGATGTGCTGCACGGCATTAGCTCGTATTTAAACCACAATAAAAAAGCCCGACATCCTAATCTGCACCCCGA
>NZ_DJDC01000098.1:0-748 GCF_002430855.1 Acinetobacter sp. UBA5934
TGGATTATAAATTTATTAACTACTAAAGAATTATTGATTTCGAATATTAGGCTTGGAGCAGGTGTAATTTTAGCCTTAATGTATTTTGAAGCTCTTTTTGACAAACAATCTCCCATCTCTCCAAAAAAAGTTTTGATAATTGGTAATTCGGCTCTTATTACACTTTTAATCTTTTGGGCTATATTTAAAGAGACTAATACTATTTGGGAATCTTTATCATATTTAGCAGTCTTTAATGCTCTATATGGAATTATCTATTATAAGTTTCTAGGTAAAATGATATGTGTTTCATTAATTCTATTCGTAGCACCATTTATTAATGGGGTTGTGGCTTTTAATAAAAAAATCAACAGCAATCTTCCAATTGTTACTTTAAAAGAGGATAAAACACATTGGTATTTATTTGATACTTTTTCGGATCAAGCGATATTAATTGATAGTTTGAAGAAAGAAAAAAATATCAAAATTGTAGCAGTAAATGAATTGGACAATATAAGAGTCAAATAATCCTACGACAAACCTCATTTCTATAAACCGAAAAGAAACCCTATTCATCAACTATTGAATAGGGATTTTTTATGCATCCATCATATCCGCAATATCTTCAACATCCGGGTTGTAGTAAGTATTCACCAGAACTTTGATATTTTTATGCCCTGTCACCTTTGCCAACACTTCTACCGGTAATTTTTGGTTATTCACAAACCGGGTAATAGCTTCATGGCGTGTGTCATGGAAATGGATATCT
>NZ_DJDC01000098.1:787-1821 GCF_002430855.1 Acinetobacter sp. UBA5934
GATAGCCCTACTTTCGCTTTACGGCGTTCCCACATCAATCTGAAGGCATTCTCATTCTGGGGAATTAACTTATCACCCTCATGATCAATTAGATCCAGTAAAGCTAAAGCTTTTTTCGTCAATGGCACATTACGAGCATCACCATTTTTGGTTTTTGGTAAATGCACATGCCGATCATAAATTTCAGACATTTTAATGCCAAGGATTTCACCACGGCGCATCGCTGTTTCTAATGCGAATAAGAATGCCCAGGCAACATAATGCTCGGGAAGTGTTGGCACCTGGCCATGCCTATACCCTAACCCTTTAATAATTAAATCAATCTCATCATCACGGATACGGCGATTACGCGCCTTGGGCTTAGCAGGCTTCTTAATCCCCATCCATGGATTAGTCTCAAGCAGGAATAGTTCCTTTACGGCGTAGCTAAAAACTGACGAGTACAGCGCAATTTCACGCAGCACTGTATTTGCACCAACTTCTTTTAATCGCTTATTACGCCAGGCGGTTAAATGCTTGGGTGTAATGTCATGAATAGACATATCTGCCAGTGCACCAAATTTCTCATCAAATGGGCCTAATTGTTCTTTGACGTATTTGGATCCGCGAAGCTTCCGGCCCTGCTCATCATAGTATTTATGAAAAAGTGTTTTGAATGGGTAGTGTTGTTTTATGCCCTGATCTTCAGCCAGCTGATTTGCCTTTGACTCAAGTAATTTTTGCGCTGCCCACTGCTCACATTCTTTTACGGTATCTCTGGTTGCAGAATATGTTTTCCCCGCAATCATAATTTTTATTCGATAGCTTTCACCGCGCTTGATCGGCTTAGGTAATTTCATTGGTCTAAACTCAAAAATCTTGGTCTAATCTTGGTCTAAATTAAACTGCATTATCGGCAAAAAGTACCGATTATAAAGATAGTGCAGATAACGACATACATTATTCAAGACAATAAAAAAGGGCTTTAAGCTACTGTTTTCGCTTAAAACCCTTATAACATAACGTTTAGAATATTGGTAGGTATAAGCAGACTC
>NZ_DJDC01000098.1:1915-4364 GCF_002430855.1 Acinetobacter sp. UBA5934
TTGGTAGGTATAAGCAGACTCGAACTGCTGACCTCTACGATGTCAACGTAGCGCTCTAACCAACTGAGCTATACACCTAAGTGCTGTGAATCATATTCATTTTTATTTTTTAAGACAAGTGCTTTCTATTATTTTTTAAAGTATTTGCACAAGTTTTAAGCATTTGTCTAAATTGCTTTATTTGCTCAGGATTTTGCATTAAAGAATATTGCTGTTGCTGATAATGCTGTGCCGTTTGAGCAAATATCTGTTGCTGATCCTGCTCTGCCCGTTCAGCCAAACGTAGCATCCAGCTATAAAACGTTTCTGCAGGTTGCTTGTGCAAGCTGAGCTCCAATTTTTTTGAAAATTGTTGAATGGCGCGATCATAAGCTGAAATTGACTGACTATTTTGATAAAAAATCCAGATAAAATAAATCATCACCACCAGCAGAATACTTAGTAACATGATGATGCTACTGGCATAAGCATTTTTAATCCCCAATTTGGATAACCAGCCTTGCTGCTTTTCAGCATCATAACCCACTACCTTGCTTTGCCATTGATAACTTGCATAGTCACTCCAGATTCGTATGTTTTTCATCACGGCGAATTGGCGGTATTTCCACTTTTGCTCTTTATTTCCCAATATACTGCGATCACTTTCAATATAATTTTGCATTCCCCCATCGATACGCTGTGGCGCAATAATTGCTGTAGGATCAATCCTTTGCCATTGTCCATGCAATCGCACCTCTGTCCAGGCATGTGCATCAAGCTGGCGTACTTCCCAGCTGGCACGATCCGGTGCAAGTTGCCCTCCCTGATATCCCACTACCACACGTGCAGGTATGCCGACATAACGCATCAGCAAAGCAAAACTGGAGGCATAATGCTCACAAAAACCGCGACGTGATTGAAACAGGAATTCATCAATCCGGTTTTCTCCCAGTAATCCCGGATTCAAGGTATAGGCAAAATCATTATTTTTGTACCACTGCAAAATATTATTTACATAGCGTTCAGGTTGCTGTCCGCTTTGCCTAAACATGTCGACTGCAAATTGGCGTGATTGTTCATCTAAACGCTCTGGAATTTTGGTATTGATCTGTTCCAGTAATCCTGTTTTATCTTCTTCTGGCTGAATATTTCCTAACCACTGCAGGGCAATCGGCTGACTCTGCAAAATCTGTCGCACAGGAGTAATACTGCCATCCTGTTTTAATTGATGGCCCTTCTGTAAAGGTCGTGATTGTTCGAGGCCCATAACCCACAGAACATGAGGATCAGCCGCTAAATACTGATAATCAAAACTGGATTTGCTTTTTTTTAAACCTTGAGTTGAAACCGGTTTTTCATTCACCCAGCTGCTGGTCCAGGTTTTCCCGTCATACTGGTCTAAAACCATAGCTCGCCAATACAACTCATTGCGGTTGGGTAATTGATTCACATCACCAATAATTCGAAATGCCAGACTGCTCGACTGTGACAACTCGGCAATATCACCTGGCGACATGCTGTCACTCATTCCCGTGACACTTTTTTGTACGGGAATCGGAATCGCCCACAGTGGCGGCAAGCGCGGAAAAAACACAAACAGCAAGATAAAAAAAGGCAAAGCCAGAACCAGAAATTTACCTACATGTTTTGCATCACTTTGTAAGGCGCTGGATTGATCTTGCAATTGTCTAAATTCATGGGTCTGTAAACGGTACAGGCCTATCAGACAGCTGAGCAAACACAGCAGCACCATCGACGCCATCCAGATCGACTGGCTATACAAGAATGAACTGGCACTGACAAACATGGCAAAATTAAACAGGATAATTACATCACGTTTATTCTTACTTTCTAGGGCTTTGGCGAATAAAAAAGTCGATAAAATGGCAACGCCGGCTTCTATGCCAATAAACGTTTGATAGTTAAAATAAATTGAAGCCAAGGCAATTAAAGTCAGGACAAAAGTCCACATTCTGGATAAAACCTTGGACTCATCTTTTAAGCTATAAAATAAAAAAAGAATAATCAGGGCAAAAATGAGGCTCAATAGCAGCGGATTAAAAATAAGCTGTGCCATCAGTAGCAATGACAGGGTTATGAGTATCGAGGTTCTAATCTGGGCATGAATCATCATTTAAGCCTGCGCTAAAAGTTTTTTGGCCTGTAACAGCTGATTTTCACCCAGACCTACAGTCAATTCAGCTTGCGGTAAAAACACCGCATATGCACAGTGTATTTGCTCACACTGTTCAATGAGCCCCATCATTAGACTTAATTTTTCTTCATGCTCTGTACTCGGCATATGCTGATAATGAATCTCAATATTGAGCTGCTCATCATGCTGTTCAAATACCTTGATATATAGACCTTGTCCGCGCGCTGCCTGCTTCCATGACACAGCCTGCAAGCTATCTCCTGCTTTGAAATTGCGCAGTTCATGAAATTCATCCATATCCGGTTCTAAATTTTC
>NZ_DJDC01000098.1:4387-11564 GCF_002430855.1 Acinetobacter sp. UBA5934
TGCTGGTGCTGCTTATTTTCTGCAGCATAAAAAGCCGCTCTAGGGGCCACCCATGAGGTTTCTTTTAAATAAAAATAAGTCCAGGCACGTACCAGTCCAAAAGGATACACTGAATACATCTGGATGGTGGGATAATCAAATTGTCCTCTTTTATCAGTAAAAAACGACAGGGTCATGCTTTGCTTCAATTCTGAAATAAATATTTTTTCTAAATGCTGACCGGTTTTAACCCACAAATAACGCGGCTGCCTTTGCGCTTGCTGAAAATGTAATTGTAAATCCAGTTGATGACCCGCCTGCCCGACTTCATTGACTGAAACCTCAAGTTTGAGGCCATGTAACTGCTTAAAGGTTAAATAAAAGCTGATACATAAGATCGCACTGACCAGAAAGCAAAAACCCAAAATCAGGTTATTGGCATAATTCACCCCGACAATGAAGGTCAGCAAAATCAACACCAGATACAAATAACCTTGCTGATAGATAAAAATCAGGATGTCTTTTTGCGAGAGCTGTTTGATTTTTTTAAATTGAAAGCGTTTTGCCAACCATTTTTGCCAAGGCTTGGTCAAAGGTGTAGTCAATTGAGTCACCCTTTAGCTAATATGAACTTGCTGCATCAGCTGCAAGGTTTCTGCTTCGCTCAAGCCAATACGATGCGACACCACAGCAGCAAATACCGCTTGCACATCGTCAGGAGTCACATAGCTGCGCTGCTGTATAAAGGCATGCGCTTGAGCTGCTTTTTTCAAAGCCAATAATCCGCGGGTCGATAAGCCATGACGACTTTTACGGGTCTCGGCCGCCAGATCCAGTAGGTAATCCAGCACTGCATCGGCAATATGGACTTGGGTCACCAGTTGCTGAATCGCCAGAATTTCATATTCGTCAAAAACATGTTGCAATGTGGCAATCAAGGCATAGCGAGAATCTTGCTGTAATAACAGTTTTTCTGCTGAACGCGACGGATAACCCAGCGATAAACGCATTAAAAAACGGTCTAGCTGGGATTCTGGCAAGCTATAGGTTCCGCTCTGGAACAAGGGATTTTGTGTCGCAATCACCCAAAAAGGTTGCGGCAAATCATACCGCACCCCATCAACCGTTACCCGGCCCTCTTCCATGGCTTCCAGTAAAGCACTCTGGGTTTTAGGACTACAGCGGTTAATTTCATCTGCCAGCAAAATTTGGGTGAAAATTGGCCCCAGCTTAAACTCAAACCGGTGCTCTTTTTGATTAAACATATTCACCCCAATCACATCGCTAGCGAGCATGTCATTGGTAAACTGAATACGCTGAAACTTCAATCCGGCAATATGCGACAAGGCACTGGATAAAGTGGTTTTACCGAGTCCTGGCAAATCTTCAAACAACACATGTCCACCGGACAGCAAACAGCACAAAGCCAGTTTGGTCTGGTGTTCCTTATCCAAAATAATGTTATTGATTTGAGCCAAGAATGCCTGAATTTTTGCAGCATAAGATTCCACCTGAAAATTCAGCTCTTGCTGCGCTGGTGTGAGTTCTTGTTTTTGAACTTTATTCATACCCCAAATCACACTCTTTCCTTAATAAAAAACGGTGCATGATTAACATACACCGTTTTTTAATTTTTCCAAACATATCAGAAGATTTACTGACAAATGTGGACTGATCTTAGCAAGGACATTTTTTCATGCCACCGCCCGCACTTGGATAACGTGCATCCACGCAGTAACGGTAGAATGTTTTGGCATCCATTGGAACCAGCTCCGGGTGATTCTTTTGCATATGCTCCAGATAGGTCTGATAATCCGGCACACCCACCATCAAGCGAAAACTTTGCTGTAGACGTTGCCAAATGATCTGAATGGTTTTAATCCCATTTAACATGAAAAACTTTTTCGGCTGAGCCAGCACGGTAAATTTAATGATTTTGCCCAACGCCAGTTTTTGGCGAATTTGATCTTTTAGACTCATTTCACCTCTCCTGCTGGAACTTTGTCACTATAAATAGCTTCTGCTTCTTTCACGCTTGGATTAGGATCTGCCAATGCACGGCGAATAACACCAATGGCAGCAAATACCATCACAATTGCCACAATCATAAAGAAACCGCACAGTACCGCATTAATCTGATTGGAGAATACAATCGTTTGCATTTCAGCAATGTCTTTGGCTGGCTTTAAGATTTCTCCACGTGCAATTGCATCAGAGAATCGGTTGGCTTGTGCCAGGAAACCGATTTTTGGATTTTCATGGAAGATTTTTTGCCAACCTGCAGTCATACAGGTGATAAATAAGAAAATGGTTGGAACAATCGTGATCCAAACATATTTCTCTTTTTTCATTTTGAACAGAATGACCGTACCTAAAATCAGTGCCATAGCAGCCAGCATTTGGTTACCAATACCAAATAAAGGCCATAAGCTGTTAATACCGCCCAGTGGATCCACCACACCTTGATAAACAAAGAAACCCCAACCTGCAACAGCCACGGCGGTTCCCACCAGATTACCAAAGAAATTGTGCGATTGTTTCAACGCAGGAATCACGATACCCACCGTATCCTGAACCATGAAACGGCAAGCACGCGTACCGGCATCTACTGCAGTTAAAATGAATAGCGCTTCAAACAGAATCGCGAAGTGATACCAGAACGCCATCATGGAACGGTTATTGAAAATTTCCGTAATAATGTGTGCCATACCAATCGCAAACGTTGGCGCCCCGCCAGTACGCGAAAGAATCGAGCTTTCACCGACTTCCTGAGCGAGTAAAGTCAATGCTTCAGGCGTTACTACAAAGCCTAGAGTACGCACTGCTTCAGCAGCACTTTCAACCGTGGTGCCTAATACCGCAGCAGGTGCATTAATTGCGAAATACACGCCCGGCTCAAGAATGGTGGCACAAATCATCGCCATGACAGCAACGAAAGACTCCATCAACATACCACCGTAACCTATTACACGAATATCAACTTCATTTTCAATCAGTTTTGGTGTGGTTCCTGAAGAAACTAGAGCGTGGAAACCTGAAATCGCACCACAGGCAATGGTAATAAACAAGAATGGGAACATAGAACCTGCAAATACAGGACCCGTGCCATCAATGAAATGCGTTACAGCAGGCATTTTCATTTCAGGCAATGCCACCATAATACCGACTGCAAGACCGGCAATCACACCAATCTTCAAGAAGGTAGAAAGATAGTCACGTGGCGCAAGCAGTAACCAAACCGGCAAGACTGAAGCCACGAAACCGTAAGTGATTAAACACCAAGTCAGTTGCGTACCTGAAAGGGTAAACATTGGCCCCCAATAAGGATCAGCTGCGACATTGCCACCGTACACAATCGCCAGCATCATCAGCACAAAACCAATGATTGAAACCTCGGCAATTTTCCCTGGACGGATATAACGCATATATACGCCCATAAACAAGGCAATTGGAATAGTTGCTGCAATACTGAACACACCCCATGGACTGTTAGTCAAGGCTTTCACGACTACCAATGCAAGCACTGCAAGAATGATGATCATGACGCCTAATGCACCCAGCATTACAATCACACCCGCAAAGGAACCCAGTTCTTGCTTCGCCATTTCACCGAGTGAACGACCATCACGACGGGTCGAGATAAACAACACCAAGAAGTCCTGAACGGCACCTGCCAGTACAACGCCCACCAGCAACCAGATGGTTCCAGGCAAGTAGCCCATTTGTGCCGCAAGAATAGGCCCAACGAGTGGTCCGGCACCTGCAATGGCGGCAAAGTGGTGTCCAAACAAGACATATTTATTGGTTGGAACATAATCCAAACCATCTGCCAGACGGTGAGCGGGGGTTAAACGTCGTGCATTGAGTTCAAAAACTTTATTGGCAATAAATAAGCTATAGAAGCGATAAGCGATGCTATAGACACAAATGGCAGCTAAAACCAGCCAAACTGCATTGACATGCTCACCTCTGCTGACTGCAAGTATTCCAAATGACACCGCACCTAGAACTGCCACCAGAAGCCACACTATTTTGGAAGTCATTGATAACTTCGGTTGAATTGTTTCCATGTAAAGCCCTCATATCTAATGCATAAATCAGCGTTCATTTTTTATTGTTCGGTATACTGCTGTTTCTTCCCTTGCGACTGTACTCCTCATATTTTGCTTTTCATGTAATACTTTGGCATAAAAAAAGGGATGATTTTCATCATCCCTTTCGATAATAGTCTATTTTAAAACCATTATGCACGTTCTAAATAGTCACCAGTACGAGTGTCTACACGAACGCTTTCTTCTTGCTGTACAAATAATGGTACACGAACAACAGCGCCAGTTTCGAGTTTAGCTGGTTTACCGCCGCCACCCGAAGTATCACCACGTACGCCTGGATCAGTTTCCACGATTTTCAATACTACGAAGTTTGGCGCACTTACTGACAATGGAACACCATTGAACAACATAATTGTACAAAGTTCGTTGGAGTCGTCTTTTAACCATTTTGCAGCATCACCCATCGCTGTTTTATCAGCAGTGATCTGTTCAAAAGTTTCAGGATCCATGAAGTTCCACATTTCACCATCGTTATACAAGTAGTTCATTTCTACTTCTATGATGTCTGCGCCTTCCAGTGTTTCATTGGATTTAAAAGTTTTTTCTAAAACTTTACCTGTTTTAAGGTTACGCAGTTTTACACGGTTAAATGCCTGACCTTTACCAGGTTTTACATATTCATTTTCCATGATTGAACATGGGTTGCCGTCAAGCATTACTTTAAGACCTTGCTTAAAGTCATTTGTAGAATAATTGGCCATGAAAGGCTCGCTCCAAACTTACTAACTTAAATCTATTAATGCTAGACTAGCATTATTTTTAACACGTAGCATGATAAACTATTTGTATCAAGAGCAAAACTGGCAATCTCAACTGAGTGACCTGATTACGTCCCCTTTAGAGTTGCTTGAAGCACTTCAGCTCTCGCCTGATCAATTATTATCAGGGGCAATCCTGGCTTCTGAACAGTTTAAGTTACGTGTCCCCCGTGCGTTCGTCGGAAAAATGAACATTGGTGATCCGCTTGATCCCCTGCTTTTACAAGTATTACCCCATCATCTGGAACTTGAGAATCATCCCGGTTTTGTCACTGATCCTTTAGGTGAAGAACAGGCCAATCAGCAACCCGGTGTACTGCATAAATATAAATCACGTTTTTTACTGACTTTAACCGGTGCTTGTGCCGTTCATTGTCGTTACTGTTTCCGCCGTCATTTTCCCTATCAAGAAAACCTCCCCAAAAATGAAGACTGGTTAAACATTAAACAATATATTGAAAATCAACCAGATATAAATGAAGTCATTTTGAGCGGTGGCGACCCGCTGACCCTGTCAAATCGAAAACTTGCCCTGTGGATTGAACGTCTTGAGTCAATTCCGCAAATTAAATTTTTGAGAATTCATTCACGGGTTCCTGTCGTAATCCCCAACCGTGTCGATGAAGAGCTGATTTCCCTATTAAAAAACAGTAGGCTGCGCATTATTCTAGTGGTACACTCCAATCATGCTGCTGAACTGGACGATTTTACCTGTGCCAAACTTTCAGCGTTGGTTCAACACCAAATTACCGTGCTGAATCAGGCAGTTTTATTAAAAGGGGTTAATAATTCTGCGCAAGTGTTAGTGGATTTAAGCTACCGCCTGTTTGAGGCGGGTGTGATGCCATACTATTTACATGTATTAGATAAAGTAAAAGGTGCCCATCATTTTGATCTAAATCCTGAAGAAATCAATCTTATATATAAAGAAGTTTTAGAGAACCTGCCGGGATATTTGGTTCCTAAACTCGTTAGGGAAATAGCGGGCGAAAAAAATAAAACACCGCTTTTTGGAGTTTCAACTTTTTGAGTTAATAATAACGATGCTTATGAGTAATTCAGATATCTTCCAGACACCAACAGAGTTAAAGTTGGATAAATTAAGCTTCTGCCCGACCAATGCGAAGGGGTTACAAGAGTGGGTATCCAATTTATCCATTCTTCAACTGGGAAATTCTTCCAAGGAACTTTTCAATGCATTGCTGGAGATATCAGAACTTAAGTGTCCTGAAATGTTACGTTTTGATTTAATTCAAATTCTGCATCCTACCTTGGATAATGTTTTAGGCAGCTTGGAAAAACATTTTTTTAATCAAGGCCTTATTACCAATGACCGTAGTGACCAGATCATTGAACTAGCGATGCTGCTGCGTAGTCATTTTGCTAAAATTTATATCGATATTTCAAAACGCTGCAACACTCAACTCAGCATACAAAAGTTTTCTCTATTTGCATTCAATCAAAAGAAAAGCTTGCAAACCGCCAGAATCGTGTCTACTTATTATGCTTTGCAGCAATTGTCTTTATTGCTCTATCAACAACACTTGTTATACAGCACGCCTTTATTTGGACAATGGTTAATCGCGCATCAACTGATTGAATGTGCAATTAAAAATAATTTTTATCAAACCAATATTAACCAGATTTTAGATACGCAGCATCCTTTGCAGACCATTACCCAAGCTTATTCACAGCTGGTATTGCTGGAAATTCTAAATACCCATCAAATTCGCCCGTCAGAAATGCAAGGCTTATATTTATGCAGTTTTGACTGGGCAAAACTGGTTCATGTGTTACCTAAAGAAACTACCCTTTCTCGCTATATTGTTGATACCAATAAAGACTATCCGCCTGTTTTTAATATCAATCAATCCAGTTTATATAAGCCAACCATTTATATTTCAACGCAACATTTATTAGATCATCTGTCCGAAACCCAAACCAAAAAGTCGGGTTATTTATCGCGTAATGAAAAGTTATTCCTAACACCGGCATTGCACTTTCATATTCATAATCTGCTTACCACCAATACAGAACGTCGTCATGAGCGTTATGAATATTCTGCACAATTACAAATCTGTTTTAGTCTGTCTGTGGCGCACTTTTACCTGTCCAAGGGCAAAAACTTTCATGAGACTCTGGATTTAGATACCAATTATCAATTCCATAATGAAAGCAGTTTCATCAATTCGATGAATTCAAATATTCCTGCTGAAATCAACACAGCTAAAGTTTTGGATCGCGAAGCCAAACAAATTTATCCAGCAGAAGTTCTAGATATCAGTGTCAATGGTTACAGAATTAAATGGAATGGTGTAGCTCCTTCAC
>NZ_DJDC01000091.1:0-8453 GCF_002430855.1 Acinetobacter sp. UBA5934
TATATAGATGGTTGTTAAATCAAAACTATTGATAGGTTTAAATCTTTTATATCTTATAAAATATTTATCTTTCAAAGAAATAAGCTGTTTTTTTAAAAGAAGAAAACACAATTCTGCCTTTGATTAAAACGATGAAATTCTTTTAAAATGCTCATCTTTTCCTTTAAGATGATGCACTGGTTGTGAATACTGACCTAATCCAATATTCCATAAGATTTCCTTCTTATGGCTACTCTAAGTAGAAGATGTCATCATGAATTTTGAAAATAAAAAATTCCCTGCACAAATTTTTCGTGCCTATGATATTCGTGGAAAAATATCGCTTTTGACACCGGAACTTGTCAAAGCCATTGCCTATGGATTGGTGATTCAATATCAAAAACAAGGACAAACCCAATTGGCCATTGGTTATGACGCGCGTTTAACCAGTCCTCAATATGCAGAAATTATCCGACAAGTATGTGAAGAAAAAGGCTTGCAAGCCACTATTATTGGTTGCTGTTCGACTCCGTTATTGTATTTTATTGCACGTCAATTTGAGGGTAACGGCATAATGCTCACTGCCAGCCATAATCCAAAAACAGATAATGGCGTGAAGTGGGTTATTCAGGGCGAGCCGCCTTGTCCAGAACAGATTCAACAAGTAGCTTTAGCTGCATGTTCGGTTTTTGCTCCAGAAGAAAAAATACATATTGATCCCATTCAACATGAAGTTATAGTTAAATATTGCCTTGAATATCAACATGCTTTATTAAGCGATATCCAGTTAAAGCGACCATTTAAGGTAGTCCTGGACGGATTGAATGGTTCAGCCGGACGCTGTGCGGCTTTAGTGCTCAAAAAAATGGGCTGTGAACTGACCGCTATCCGCTGTGAAGCCGATGGTCATTTTCCTGACCATGCACCTGATCCTTCACAAGAGAAGCATCTGTCGGAATTAAAACAAGCCGTACTTGAACAGCAAGCCGATATTGGTATTGCACTGGACGGTGATGGCGACCGACTGGTTTTGATTGATGAACATGGCACAATAATTTCCGCAGATCGGTTGTTGTCGTTATTTTCAGAAATGTGCCTGAAAACGCATCCAGGTCATGAAGTGGTTTATGATGTCAAATGTTCGACCATGGTGGGCAATACTGTTCGTCATTTAGGTGGACAGGCCAAAATGATCCGTACCGGAAGCTCTTTTTTACGAACCTATATCGCAAATTCGCAAGGTAAAGCTGTATTTGGTGGAGAATACGCAGGTCATTATGTGTTTAATGATGGGCGTGGTTTTGGCTATGATGATGGTTTATATGCTGCATTACGCATACTTGAATATCTCAGCCAGCAAGCTGATTTAACCTTATCCCAAGCCTTAAAGGCTTATCCGGAACGTTATTGCACTGAAGATCTCTATATTAGTACCCATAGGGAAGAGCCGGCAGCTGTATTACAGGATGTTGAATTAAAAAGTCATGATTTGAATGCACAATTGAGTAAAATTGATGGCGTACGACTTGATTTTGAAGATGGATTTGGCATTATTCGGGCATCGAATACCGGCGAATATTTTACAGTACGGTTTGATGCAGATAATCCGGTAAGATTAAACGCTATTCGACATACATTTGTTTCCATGTTAAGTGACCGATATCCTCAAATCGCACAAGACATTTTAGATGCTCAATAAGGAGAGGCGAATGCCACATCAGCATACTGGCATCGACAAAGCACAAATTTTGACAGAAGCTTTGCCGTATATTCAACGTTTTGCAGGTAAGACGCTAGTAGTAAAGTATGGTGGCAACGCAATGACCGATCCAGAGCTGGAAAGCTCGTTCGCACGTGACATTGTATTGTTAAAAACGGTCGGCTTAAATCCAATTGTGGTGCATGGTGGCGGTCCTCAGGTTGATTCCTTCCTGAAACAGTTGGGGCGTGAATCTGACCGTATTGATGGTATGCGCGTGACTGATCCTGCCACCATGGAAGTGGTTGAAATGGTTTTGGGTGGTAGCGTGAATAAATCCATCGTGAATCTGATTAATCAACATGGTGGTCGTGCTATTGGTTTAACCGGTAAAGATGGCAATTTGCTACGCGCACAAAAGCTGTTGATGGAGAAAACCGCTGAAGACGGCACAGTCAAGCAGATTGATTTGGGTCTGGTCGGTGAAGTCATTGGTGTAAAAACTGACGTGCTTGAAATGTTCACGAATAGCGATTTCATTCCTGTGATTGCACCCTTAGGTGTAGATGATGAAGGTAATACCTACAATATCAATGCCGATTTAGTTGCAGGTAAAGTCGCTGAAGCCTTAGGTGCAGAAAAACTCATACTTCTGACCAATATTAGCGGCGTACTAGATGAAAATAAAAATCTGCTGACGGGTTTAACTACTCAGGAAGTCGATCGTTTGATTGAAACCGGTGTGATCTATGGCGGCATGATTCCTAAAGTGGGCTGTGCACTGGATGCTGTTAAAGGCGGTGTGGTCAGCGCGCATATTGTAGATGGACGTGTTCCACATGCCACCTTGCTGGAAATTTTTACCGATCATGGGGTAGGTACGTTAATTACCAACCGTGCCAAGCATTAAGCCTTGATTTTTAAAAAAGCCTCCGTTGTGAGGCTTTTTTTGTGGCTGCTATTTTCACCAGTTTAATTTGATGCTGATCAAAACCTTATTTTCCTTATCCATAAAATCGTAATGACTAGCGTGAATTGAGATTTACATTGGCCTGTTGAGTATGCAAAATAGAAAAATCATGTATTTGCTGTTTGATCAAAATTATGTGCCAGTTGCTCGGAATGAATTGTGCTACGCCCACGGATGTAACTTTTTCGTTTCGGGGCTTTTCTCAACGTGCCGGCGTTACATCCGACCACTGCGATGGTTTTGGCATTGCTTTTTTTGAAGATAAAGCCTGCCGACTTTTTGTCGATAATCAATCCGCAGTTGAATCTCCGATTGCCGAGCTGATCCGGAATTACCCCATTAAATCACGCAATGTGATTGCGCATATCCGTAAGGCCACACAAGGCAAAATTAATTTGGAAAATTCACATCCCTTCAGCCGTGAGCTTTGGGGACGACAATGGATTTTTGCCCATAATGGTGATTTACATGACTTTAACCCGACTTTATCCGGTCGATTTACTCCGGTAGGCAATACCGATAGCGAACGTGCGTTCTGTTTTCTGCTAGATCAATTGGTGCTGAAATTTGGTTATCATGAACCCAAGCTTGATCAAATTTTTGATTTATTAACAGAAATATCTCCTAAAATAGCCGAACACGGAACATTCAATTTCTGCTTATCGAATGTTCAGGCGCTGTTTACTTATGCCATCACCAAACTCCATTGGCTGGTAAGGGAATATCCTTTCAAACCGGCACAACTGATTGATCTGGATGTAGAAGTTGATTTCAGTCAGGTAACGACACCAGAAGATCGTGTGGCTGTGATTACCACAGAACCTTTAACCCAAAATGAAACTTGGACCGCTTTTGTGCCAGGAGAGATGATTTTATTTCGGGATGGTCGACCTGTTCGACATCAATTGACCCATATTGAGCGTCTAGAACGTGAACGATTAGATCCGACATTAAAACGAATCACCAAGGCTGATCAATATTAATTGCACAGTACTTGAGATGAAGAATTAGAGCCAGATAGATGAATATCTGGCTTTATTATTTATGATGAGTTGAAGTATTTTAAAATTTTATTGCCAGATTTTAATCTTTCGGGCTGTTAGATATTTTTATATAATCGTACTATATTTTTTGAGTATAATTAAAAAATGAATTTAAAAATTATAGTTTATAAAATTATATAAACGCTTGAATAAAGCATATTTTTTTAATAATTATGGTTAAAAAATACTTTATCTTTTTGGTCGGAGTTTATATATAAATAAATACATATCAAATGGTTATGAAATTGATAAGAAAAAACCTTGAAAGCCGACTATTT
Organism: Acinetobacter sp. UBA5934; assembly: GCF_002430855.1. Taxonomy (NCBI): domain Bacteria; kingdom Pseudomonadati; phylum Pseudomonadota; class Gammaproteobacteria; order Moraxellales; family Moraxellaceae; genus Acinetobacter; species Acinetobacter sp. UBA5934. The sequence continues at coordinate 3,970 of NZ_DJDC01000091.1, forward strand.
TAGTTCATTTTTATTTGTTGAATATCAATATATTATTAATTTATGTGATTAATTATTTATATTTATAGGGTGGTCGTAATGAAAATGAAATGGGTTCCAGAATATAATACTGGTATCGATGTGATTGACGATCAGCATAAACGAATTCTTGATTATATTAATGAAATTCAAGATTGTTCTGAAACTACCGATCGGGCCCGTATTAAACAGATTCTTGAAAATATTATTGATTATACTCAATCACATTTTACCTTTGAAGAGTCATTACAAGAAGAAGCAGGTTATAAATATCGGGTTCCGCATAAGCGTGTGCATGATTTATTTATTAAAAAGATTGAATCATACCGTGACCGTTTTGAAATGGGACAGGCGATTGAAACAGAGTTACATGAAGTACTTTCAAAATGGCTGATTAATCATATTCAGCACGATGATGCTGATTATGTCGGTGCCGTAAAAGAAAACATGATCGGCCTTATTAAAGAAAAAGAACAGAAAAAAGGCAAAAACTGGTTTGCTCGTTTTTTCTCATAACACGTTAAACGAGATAACAATAATTAAAAAAAGATAATAATCCTGCGCGGCAAATCATTAGGCATGATGGTTTGCTTTTTCTTTTTGATTTTCCCCTATGACAAAGGCAAAATAGCGACAGACTTTTTTTAGGAACGCATCATGCAGGACAATGCTATGACACGATGGCTATCAGCGCTGATGGCATTTTGCTTATCTTTTATTATCATTGCCACATTAGCACCGATGGTAGGAATTCAGCTTGATCGCCAGCTTGATTTTTGGCTGTTATGGTTAGCGACCATGCTTATTTTGGCCTTACCGATCTGCTATTTAGAAATTGCTTTGGCAAAGCGCTCTAAAACCACAGCTTTAAATGCTTTGTCCAGCTTGACGCGTGATGCTGATGCGTCGCAAAAATGGCGTATCGTAGGCTGGTTGGCCGTAGTGTTTATTCCTTTCTTGGCCGGAGGGATGCTGTCCAATGCGAGCCAGTTACTTGGGCATTTTGCCGGTAATGGAATTGCACCTCAGTTTTTATTTATTGGCTTAGCTATTGCTGCAATTTTACTTTCATTTGCACCACGAAAAATTATTCTGTTTTTAACTGTAATAGGGGTTTTTGCTTCTTTAATTCTGGCCAATGTGATGGGAACTGCTTTACCTGCTTGGCATGTGACCCCGGTTGAATTTAGCGAGTGGGGCAGTGCAACTGTACTGGCATTGGTGGCCAGCGGTCTAGGTATGGGCTTGTACTGGCAAAGTAGTCTGGCAACTGTTCAACAGCAAGATGCTGCAAGCAAAACCGTATTGCCGATCTGGATTGCCCAGTTACTCGCCGTGATTGCTTTCGGTTTCTTTGCGGCCAATGCGCAAATTCCGAGTTATGCTTTTGTTATTGCAGTGGTGAGCACCGCGGCATTGTTATTGCAAATGGTGCGTGAGCAGTTGTTGCAGCGTCAGTTAAATATCGTGATTCAATGGCTGATTATTTTGGTCGCGGTATTGGTTTGGGTCATTCCAGCCATCAGTCCAGTGTTTAATAGCGTGCTGATGCTTTGGGGCTTAGTTATCTGCCTGATCTATGCCATTTTTGCCGGATGGATCATGAAGATTAGTCATCTGCGTAAATCGATGAATTTCAGCAATGAGTTATTTTATAACTTATGGCGTATTGCTGTGCGTGTGGTATTACCCATTTCGATTATCTTGGCGATGATCGCAATCATTGGGCAATTGTTCTAATGAGTGAAACACAACAGGTTTGGGTCGCCTATGCGGCTCCGAAGCAACAGTTTCATATTGCAGTGCCTTTTCAGCAAGGAATGACTGCTCTAGAAGCAATTGAACAAAGTGGTATTCGGGCACAAGTTGACTTGGCAGAACCGCTTGCTTTGGGAATTTTTGGTGTGCGTTTGAAAGATCTGCATCACCTCTTGCAAGCTGGTGACCGTGTCGAGATTTATCGTCCGCTAACTATCAATCCGAAGGATATTCGACGCAACCGTGCAGCAGCAAACCCGGTAGGACGTTATTGTCGCGGAAATCGCTTTAAACAATTGAAGTAACAAGAAAAACCCCTCAATGAGGGGTTTATTTTTATTTTAAAGCCGCTATAGTGGTGGCGCAGTTAAAATCGCTTCTTTTGAGCCAGGTAAGCCGGGTTGAGACTCTGGAATAGTTTCCAGGCCTTCAATTTTGATGACAGTACCGGTTTGATCGAAGTAAATTCTTAAATGTTGACCATGGGCTGCAGGAATGTTGGCTTTTTTAGCATAAGTTCCTGGGATATAGTTATAGATGTAGTCCCAACGTAAAGGATTCATTGGATCGGTTACTGTAGGGCTGCCCAGCAAAAAGCGAACTTGTTGGTGGCTCATACCGACTTGAATTTTTGATGCTTGTGCTTGAGTTAATGGTGTCCCTTGGGGAATATCAACTTTATAAACGCCCAAGGTCGAACAGCCTGCGAGCAGTGAAGTGACGAATAACGTCAACATGATTTTTTGCATTTTGCTACACTATCCCAAATTAATTATGATGCATTTGATCCACGGATAGATCATACTGCATCTTAACTTTGTTGCATATTCCAACTTTAAATTTGTTGAGAGACCCTTTTACATGCCTATTTCAAATCAAGATTTACGCAAAGCTGGACTTAAAGTTACGCTTCCACGAATAAAAATATTGGAATTATTAGAAAATTCAAGACAACATCATTTAAGCGCAGAAGATATTTATAAGACTCTACTTGAACAGGGTGAAGATGTCGGTTTAGCAACTGTGTACCGCGTGTTAACACAGTTTGAAGCTGCGGGTATTATTCAACGTCATCATTTTGAAAATAATCATTCAGTTTTCGAAATTATGCAAGAAGATCACCACGATCATATTGTCTGCCAGAACTGCAATAAGGTGGTTGAATTCACCAATGACGTGATTGAACATCAGCAACATGAAGTGGCTGAAAAGTTCGGTTTCACTTTAACCGGTCACTCTTTAAATCTTTATGGTTATTGCGATGCAGCTGAATGCCAGGAAGCATTACGTAAAAAATAACACTGACTTAGAATCAGTAAAAAAAAACAGGCTTCATTTGAAGCCTGTTTTTTTTTTATATATTAGATTCGCATTTTAGTCCCAGGATTAAGCCTGGCCATCAAAGGTAATATTTGAACTGGCACGCATTAAGCGATCACCACCTTCTTCAGACAACTTGATTTGCAAACGCAGATCGTTTGGTGAATCGGCGTGTTTCAATGCATCTTTATAGGTAATCTGCTTGGCTTTATACAAGTCAAACAAGGCTTGGTCAAAGGTTTGCATGCCCAGTTCACGTGAACGTTTCATCAAATCCTTAATTTCGTGCACATCCCCTTTACGGATCAGGTCAGAAATTAAAGGTGAGTTGATCAGGATTTCAATTGCAGCACGACGTGAATTGCCGTCCACGGTTGGAATCAACTGCTGCGCAACCACTGCTTTTAAATTAAGCGACAAGTCCATAAATAACTGGCTATGACGGTCAGCTTCAAAGAAGTGAATAATACGGTCAATCGCCTGGTTGGCATTGTTGGCGTGCAGGGTGGCAAAAACCAGGTGACCGGTTTCGGCAAAGGCAATGGCATAATCCATGGTTTCACGTGAACGAATCTCACCAATCAGAATTACGTCGGGTGCTTGACGCAGGGTATTTTTCAACGCGATTTCAAAAGTGTCCGTATCAATTCCGACTTCACGCTGGGTAATAATACAGCCCGCATGTTCATGAATGAATTCGATCGGGTCTTCAATGGTGATGATATGACCTTTAGAATTCTGGTTGCGGTAACCAATAATTGACGCCAAAGAGGTCGATTTACCGGTACCCGTTGCACCAACAAAAATGATGATGCCACGTTTGGTCATCGCCAGTTCTTTTAAAATAGGCGGTAACTTGAGGTCATCCATGGTTGGAATCACGGTTTCAATACGACGAAGCACCATACCTGGCTGATCGCGCTGTTGAAATGCGCTGACACGGAAACGCGCTGTTTTATCTCGGTTATTGATGGCGAAGTTACATTCGCGTGTTTCGGCAAATTCTTTACGCTGCTTATCACTCATAATCGAGTTTAAAAGCTGTCCCACAACTTCGCCAGTCAGTTTGGTTTTTGCAATAGGTACAATCTGACCATTAATTTTCATGGATGGTTCAACATCAGCCGTAATAAACAAGTCTGATGCCTGTTGTTGAACCATCAAATTGAGCAAGTCATTAAAATCCATAATAAGAACCCCAATCCGTTTTCAACTTATAGGAATGATTCTGGTTGTTTCGCCATTGTGCGGGCAGTTTGCGGACTGATCACGCCTTTTGAAACCAAGGTTTTTAAGCTTTGATCAAGTGTGGTCATGCCGTAGTTGGCACCGGTTTGAATGGCAGAATACATTTGCGCCACTTTGTTTTCACGGATCAGGTTACGGAT
>NZ_DJDC01000017.1:0-20534 GCF_002430855.1 Acinetobacter sp. UBA5934
ACTTTTGGGGGTCAGATCATTATGGCGGGTTTTTTTGGTGTTTTATATGCAATTAAAAATAATTAATCCCCTCTAAATAAAATTTTAATTTAAAAATCAAAAATATAAATTTAAAGAAATAAGCGCAAATTAAATAATCCAGAATAGATATTTATTTTTAATTATATTTAAAATACGTTCATCGCAAGTCCAAAGAATCTAGAAGAATCATTCAAACTTAAAGATCATTTATTTTGAGACCTCAGCCCATGCTAAAAAAATGCTGTGATTTACTGGAACAACAGCAATTAAAAATTGCTTTTATTGAAAGTGCCAGTTCTGGCTATCTTTCCAGCCAGTTTTCAATTTATAAAAATAGTGGCGCAGAGATTTTACTTGGTGGTTTGGTGAGCTATGACCCCTCAATCAAAATCGATATTCTGAATATTGATGCCGAGCTTATAAAAAAATATACTGCTGAATCTGCTGAAGTGACAGAAGCAATGGCCATACAGGGCAAGAAGCTATTTAACCATGCAGATTTTGTGGTGGCCTGTACCGGTTTACTCAAACCCGGTGGCAGTGCAACAGAAAATAAACCTGAAGGCACATTTTTTATCTCAATTTTATATTTAAATGAAATACACAACTTTCATTACTTCATTCAAGGCACACCTTTAGACAAACTCACCCTCTTAACCCAATATGTTGCCGAAGAAATAATCAAACTCATACCAGGAGTTTAGTCATGCTTAAACTCAAAATCCTTAGCTTGGGATTAATCCTGTTACCGTGTACCAGTTTTGCAACTGTGGGTGGCCCTCAAAATATCGAAGTGTTAGGTTATGAAAGCAAAGAGCAAAAAGTTTATGTACTTAGACATTATCAAGATGGTCGCGGCCGACTGCCCCAGCTTTATTATTATCAATTTAAAAATAATAAACAGCCTGAGAAACTGACTCAGGTAAATTCCCTGTATATCAATCCTAAAACCAAGAAGATTGATTATGACCAAGACAGCCGCATGTTTGACAAAGAAGTCGCGAAAATTAAAAAACGACTGATACCTTTGATGGCAATACCAAAGCAATCCATCAAAATACAAGTGTTAAAGAAAACTAGCTCGAAAGAGCAATCCTGGTATGACCCGAAACAATATATTCCCAAATATACTTACAAATATCAGCTCAGCAATAAGACCTTAAAAAGCCAAATCCATCAGGCGATCGATTACCGCAACGGATTAAATATCTCTCAAGCCTACAAGATTCCCCAGCAACAAAAGATTTTAGCGGTAGTTAAATATCTGGGTATTCCTTTTGAAACCGGTTATACCATTGAAGATCCGGTGTTACTCACACTCAAAAAATAAACAGCCAAAAAATAAAGCCTCCGAAGAGGCTTTATAAATATTTTGTTTTAAGCAGCTGTACGCTCTGCAATCGGAACCACTTTGCGCAGTTCAGGACCGGTATAATCCGCACTTGGACGAATAATACGGTTGTCTGCACGCTGTTCCATCACATGTGCTGCCCAGCCTGTTACACGGCTCATCACAAAGATTGGCGTGAACAGTTTGGTTGCAATTCCCATGAAATGGTAAGCAGAGGCATGGAAGAAGTCTGCATTACAGAATAGTTTCTTCTCGCGCCACATTACTTCTTCACAGCGTACTGATACTGGATAAAGCACGGTATCACCGACATCTTTCGCTAAACGCTCAGACCAGATTTTAATGATGCCATTACGCGGGTCATTGTCTTTGTAAATTGCATGACCAAAGCCCATGATCTTTTCTTTACGCTCCAACTTGCCTAGCATTTCGCGTTCAGCTTCTTCTGGAGAGGTCCAGTTTTCAATCATTTCCATCGCTGCTTCATTGGCACCACCGTGTAATGGACCACGTAATGAACCAATTGCACCTGTGATACATGAGTGCATATCAGACAAGGTCGAAGCACATACGCGCGCAGTGAATGTTGAAGCGTTAAATTCATGCTCTGCATACAGAATCAGCGATACGTTCATCACCTGTTCATGCAATTCATTTGGTTTTTCACCACGAAGTAAATGCAGGAATTGCGCGCCGATTGAATCATCATCAGTATTTTCTTCAATACGCACGCCATCGTGGCTATAACGATACCAGTAGCAAATAATTGCAGGTAAAGTTGCTAAAATACGGTCTGCAACATCTTGCTGCTCATCAAAAGATTTTTCTGTTTCCAGGTTACCGAGCATAGAAACACCGGTACGCATCACATCCATTGGATGCGAATCTGCCGGAATGCGTTCTAAAACTTCTTTCAATGCTTGTGGAAGCTGACGTAAAGATTTCAATTTGGCTTTATATGTAGCAAGCTGTTCTTTAGTCGGCAATTCACCAAAGAAAATCAGGTAAGCCACTTCTTCAAACTGGCAATTTTCTGCCAGATCTTGCACATCATAACCACGATAAGTTAAGCCTGCGCCACTCTTACCAACAGTTGAAAGTGCTGTTTTACCTGCCACTTGTCCACGCAGTCCTGCGCCGGTGAGTACTTTTCCTTCAGCCATTTTAATTCTCCATTTTGAATTATTTATTTAAACAATTTGTCCAGGGTGTTTTCGAACGTATGATAATCCAAGAATTCGTAAAGCTCTTTACGTTGCTGCATCTTGTCCAAGACGTTAACTTGCGTACCATTTTCACGAATCGAGCGCATCACTTCCAATGCTGCTTTTTGCATGGCGCGCGTTGCTGACAATGGATACAACACCATACGGATACCCTGCTCACCCAATTCATCCACCGTGTAATAAGGTGTATCACCAAATTCAGTAATGTTGGCCAATACAGGCACACCAACTGCATCACATACGGTTTTATACATGGTAATGTCAGTCATTGCTTCAGCGAAAATGGCATCCGCTCCAGCTTCTACACATGCACATGCACGGTCAATCACCGCCTGCAAACCTTCTTTTTGCAAGGCATCGGTACGTGCCATCACCACAAAATTTGAATCGGTTTTGGCATCAACCGCAGCTTTAATACGGTCAACCATTTCCTGTTGCGACACGATTTCCTTGTTCGGACGGTGACCACAACGCTTTTGCGCAACCTGATCTTCAATATGTACTGCTGCTGCACCCGCTGCAATCATTTGTTTTACTGTACGGGCAATATTAAATGCACCACCCCAGCCGGTATCGATATCTACAAGTAAGGGCGTGTCAACACGTTCGGTAATACGACGAACATCTTCCAGTACGTTATCTAAACTGGTCATACCCAGGTCAGGTAAGCCATAAGAATAATTGGCAACTCCTGCGCCCGATACATAAATAGCCTTATAACCTACTTCTTTCGCCATCATGGCTGCATAGGCATTCACTGTGCCGATAATTTGTAATGGTTTTTCCACTTCCAGTGCTTGTCTAAATCTTAAGCCTGCAGACATTTGTTCTGTCATCTTCCTTTCCACAGTTTCACTTTACTTATCGAAGTTCGAGTATAGCCATAAACATCTGTTTAGCTATGACTATTTAGAATTTATACTCTAAAACTTTAGTCAAATATTCATCAAACACATAGTGTTATTTCCAATCTTCATAGTTGTTACTAAATAAGACAAATGCTATTTCAGGAAATGTGTGCATATATTTGCTATCATTGCAAATGATTTCATTTTTTAATCGTTGATTCTCTATAGGCCATATGCAAGAACTCGCTCAATTAGACTCCCTCGCGCGTGATACACCACAAACCAAACGTGGTCATGAACGATGTCTGGCGCTTTTGCTGAGTGCCAATGAGCTTTTTCTCAAACACGGCTATGATGCTGTATCCCTGGATGATATTGTCAATCACGCGGGGGGTTCCAAGGCTTCAATTTATAAGTTTTTTGGTAATAAAGAAGGCTTATTTACTGCAATCTGTGATTATCGCAGGGAACAGTTTTTTAAAGATATTTGCCTGCCTTTTGAACAAGGAAAAGAAAATTTTAAATCTTATCTGATCAATACCCTGATTAATTTTCACCGTCATTTATTAATTCCTGAAAATGCGGCATTTATGCGTCTGATTCTAGAGCGGACCCAGCATAACCCTGAACTTGCCCTGTATATTCATGAACAAGGTCCCAAGCATATTCAGTCCGCAATTGCCTGTGCCTTAGAAAAGGCACATAGCAAAGGAATTTTAAGATGTGAACATCCGCTTTATTCAGCCCAATTCTATTTTGGTATTTTAAGAAATTTGGAATGGCGCATTCTAATGAATATTCCAGCTCAAGAAAATGATCAGGAAACGATCGAATACATCACTTATTGCGTAGATCGCTTCCTGGAAGGCCATCAACCACGCTAGATTTTTTGCAATTTTCCTCGCATATAGTATATTAGCCGATTCCGTATTTTTCTTAACTAACCAGCAACTAATTGCCGATGATTTATTTTCAGCGATTATTGTGGAGTAAATGATGGCTCTCCGTCACTTTCTAACTTTACGTGATTTATCGACTTTAGAACTTAACCAGATTTTGCAACGCGGGATTGAACTCAAGCGTAAGCAGCATAACAATGAAGTTTTCCAACCTTTCGTTGGTAAAGTCATGGGTATGATTTTTGAAAAATCGAGTACTCGCACACGTGTTTCGTTTGAAGCTGGTATGAGCCAATTCGGTGGGAGCGCAATCTTTCTTTCTTCACGTGACTCACAACTCGGTCGCGGTGAGCCAGTAGAAGATTCAGCACGTGTAATTTCAAGCATGCTGGATATTGTGATGATCCGTACTTTCGGTCATGACATTGTTGAGCGCTTTGCTTCTTATTCTAAAGTTCCAGTGATCAATGCATTAACTGATGACCACCACCCTTGCCAGCTTTTAGCAGACATGCAAACCTATATTGAACACCGTGGTTCAATTGAAGGCAAAACTGTGGCCTGGATTGGCGATGGCAACAACATGTGTAATTCTTATATTGAAGCTGCACACATGTGGGGCTTTAAACTAAAAATTGCAGCCCCTAAAGGCTATGAGCCACAAGAAAAATTCTTGACTGAGTTTGCTCACTGTGTAGAACTGGTTGACTCAGCTGAAGATGCCGCTGTGAATGCTGACCTGATTGTGACTGATGTATGGGCAAGCATGGGCCAAGAAGAAGAACAGAAAATTCGTGAAAAAGCCTTTGCTGATTATCAAGTGAATGAACGTTTAATGGATCTGGCACACCCAGACTGTTTGTTCATGCACTGCTTACCTGCTCATCGCGGTGAAGAAATTTCTGAAAATCTCCTCGATCATAAAAATGCTGTGGTTTGGGATGAAGCTGAAAACCGTCTGCATGCGCAAAAAGCGCTGGTTGAATTTTTAATTAATGAAAATTTAAAAAAAGACTAAGCGTTCAGACTAAAGTTTCTTAAAAAAGTACCTTCGGGTGCTTTTTTTATATCTATAAATTGTTTAATTTAAACCATAAATTTTATAAGCGATTATAACCATGCCTTTAAAAAAAATATTGCTCTGCCTAAGTAGCATTCTTATGTTCCAGTCCACTCAGGCCAAACCCACTGAACTGGATCAATATTTTGTCAAAAAACAGATTTTGGATTCCGCTTATAAAATTAAAGACCGTAAAGCCTTAAATGAAATTTTGGATGTGATTAGCGATGAGGATTCTCGCACTCTGCCTTTCCAGATCGATCAAAACATGCTGATGGAAAAATACCAAGTGAATGCGAATGAAATAAAAATTGAAGGCATTATCACTACCCCTGATTTTGCCCAGTTCGCTCTAGATGTAGGTGATAAGGAAGTCAAAAAGCTGATGAGAAAAAATATTCTGCAAAGTTGCAGCTTATTGTTTGAAAATGAATTTCAGCGTGTAAATCCCTATCATGTTGAATTAAAGCTGTCCTCTGAAAGCCAGAGCTATGACTTTAAAATTAAAAATAAGGAATGTTCTTTTTAAGAAAATATCTTGATACGTTAGTTCACTAACGTATCAAACCTTGCGGCTGCAAAATAATAATCATTGCCCCAGCAATTACCACCAGTCCGCCCATTAGATCCCACCGACTTAAACTGATCTGATCAACAAATCTTAACCACATTAATGCGGTAAAAATATAAATTCCACCGTAGGCTGCGTAAATTCGACCCGATGCTGCAGGATGCAAAGTAAGCAGCCAGACAAATGCCGCCAGCGCCAAGACGGTCGGAATCCAGAACCACTGGGTTTTTCCCTGATTTAAAATCAGATAGGGAAAATAACAGCCCAGAATTTCCATAATTGCAGTGACAAAAAATAAAAAGACCGTGGTTAACACTTTAGTTATATGTATATCCATAAGCCGGGGTTCACATCCATTTTCGCTTTCTAAATGATTTTAAAATCATACTTTAAAGAAAGCACAAAAAATTTGGCTTGAAATAAATAAAAAACCCGTGTGAACACGGGTTTTTTATTTATGAGGTTTAATGATTAAGCAGGTTCTGCAGTTTGATCTTCAAACACTTCAAGTTTAAGACCCACCGCTTTACCATTCTCTTTCTTCACAGATACCGAAACATTGCCACCATGTTCAGCCAATTCACCAAATAAAATCATTTCGGCTAATGGTTTTTTCAGATGTTCCTGAATCAGGCGTTGCATTGGACGGGCACCCATTAAACGGTCATAGCCATTTTCAGCCATCCATTCACGCGCACTCTTATCCACTTCAAGAATGACTTTTTTATCATCCAGCTGAGCTTGAAGTTCAGTCAGGAATTTATCCACCACATTTTCAATAATCGTGGTTGGCAATGCCTTGAATTGAATCACACCATCCAGACGGTTACGGAATTCTGGAGAGAAGGCTTTCTTCATCGCTTCCTGATTGTCATTGCTATTGTCTTGCTCTCTAAAACCAATGCTGACACGTGAAATACTTTCAGCGCCGATATTGGTGGTGAGCACAAGAATCACATTACGGAAATCTGACTTGCGACCATTATTATCGGTTAATGAACCGTGATCCATAATTTGCAATAACAAGTTAAATACATCTGGATGAGCTTTTTCAATTTCGTCCAGCAGCAATACGCAATGTGGACTCTTATGAATCGCATCGGTGAGCAAACCACCTTGGTCAAAACCAACATAACCTGGAGGCGCACCAATTAAACGTGAAACCGCATGACGCTCCATATATTCCGACATGTCGAAACGAACCAGCTCCACACCCAAAAGTTTTGCCAACTGCTTGGTTACTTCAGTTTTACCGACACCTGTAGGACCTGCAAAGACAAAGCTACCAACAGGTTTGTCTGGTGATTTCAACCCGGCACGTGATAATTTAATTGCAGAACCGAGTGCCTCAATAGCTTCATCCTGACCGAACACCACACGTTTAAGGTCACGCTCAAGATTTGAAAGTACGGTTTTATCATCTTTCGATACGGTTTTCGGCGGAATACGCGCAATTTTCGAAATGATGTCTTCAATATTTTCAACCGTGATCAGACTGTCATCCTGCTCCGCTTTTAAACGGCGCTGAGCACCTGCCTCGTCAATCACGTCAATCGCTTTATCTGGCAAGAAACGGTCATTAATAAACTTGGCTGATAACTCTACCGCAGAAACCAATGCTTTATCTTCATATTGTACGTGATGAAAATCTTCAAATTTCGATTTTAAGCCACGTAAAATATCTATGGTTTCTGAAATAGAAGGTTCATTGACATCAATTTTCTGGAAACGACGCGACAATGCATGATCTTTTTCAAACACCTGACGGTATTCCTGAAAAGTGGTTGAACCGATGCAACGCAAGGTACCATTCGACAAAGCCGGTTTAATCAGATTCGATGCATCCATGGTACTGCCCATGCTTGAGCCAGCACCAATGATCATGTGAATTTCATCAATAAATAACACAGCTTCCGGTTTCTTTTTCAAGGCATTCAACAATTGTTTCAAGCGCTTTTCAAAGTCACCACGATATTTGGTTCCTGCAACCAAGGCACCAATATCGAGACTATATATCTCTGCATTCGCCAGTGGTTTAGGCGCTTTACCGTTGACAATCAACCAAGCCAGACCTTCTGCAATCGAGGTTTTACCTACACCAGGATCACCGACCAGCAAGGGATTATTTTTACGGCGACGGCATAAAATTTGTGCTGTACGTTCAATTTCTTTTTCACGCCCAATCAAAGGATCGGTTTTTCCTTTTTGCGCTTCTATATTCAAATTGGTGGTATATAAATCCAGCGGACCTGCATTAGAAGAATTCGACGTTTCACCATCCAGCTCCTCTACTTCTTCCTCTGCCTGTACGTCTTCCTTACGTGTACCATGTGACAAATATTGGGTTAAAGTTAAACGATTAATTTGATGACGTTTAAGCAAATAAACCGCAAAAGAATCACGTTCAGAATACATCGCAACAAGAATGTCTGCGCCTTCAACAGTTCGATCGCCACCGCTGGATTGCACATGAAAAATCGCACGTTGCAGAATACGATCAAAACTTTCAGTCGGATGCGGCGCCTGATCGCTATGTTCACTTAGTTTAGGGGTGTGTTGTTCAACGTATTCTTCTAGCTCTTTACGTAGAACGATAATGTCCGCACCACACGCTTTAAGCGCATTTACAGCAGAGTCATTATCAAGTAAAGCCAACAATAAATGTTCAACCGTGAGAAACTCATGTCTCTTTTGACGAGCCATGCTTACAGCCAAACGTAAAGATACTTCTAATTGACGACTGAGCATGTAATCCCCTTAATCTTTTGGCTCAATCTGGCAAAGTAATGGATGACCTTGAGACCGAGCATAATTATTGACTTGGTTCGCTTTCGTTTCCGCAATGTCACGTGGATAAACGCCTGCAACACCTTTCCCTTCGTAATGTACAGTTAGCATTACTTGGGTTGCTTGGTCAAGATTTAAAGCAAAGTATTGTTGTAAAATTTCAATTACAAAGTCCATTGGGGTGTAATCGTCGTTCATTAAAACAACAGCATACATCGGCGGACGTTTTAATTCAGGCGGCGCAGTTTGTACTGCGATTTCACCTTCAGATTCATCTTGCGAGTCATGACCTAAGCGTGGACTAATATGCCAATCGACATATCCTGATTGATGAAAAGAATTTTTGATGGCATTTAAACAATTTTGACGCTTATTCATTCGCATAGGATTTTTAATTCACATTTATTGTGCATTTGCTTCTGCTTGAGGAATTTCAGAAATAAATGCAGATTGACTCTCTATCGGTTTGCCACGGCCCCAACTAAAACGTTTAATTACTGGCGTACTTGTTGCACCGCTTAAACGCACTTCAATGAATTGCGGGGTAAAGCCTTTAGGCATGGTCCAACGTCCGGTTAAACGTTCATAACCTTCAAAGTTAAAGTTTTTATCTTCCATAGGAACAACTAAAACTTCCGTACCCTGAATTAAACGCAATTCTACAGTTCCTGAAATACTGCGTTTATTTGGACTCACTTGAACCAGATCAAGCTGATATTCATAGGCATTTTCAGGTAAAGGTTTAATCCCGATATTTTGTATGGTCAGACTTAAACCACCACGCTGACGCAATACTTCACGGTAAATTGCACTTAACCCTTCAGCCTGGGTTTTATCCTCACGTGCCTGATTCAAAGCAGCAAACAAATCATTTGAATTACTGACCGCAACATCACGTTCCTGTACAGCCAAATTCAAGTTCTTGTTCAATGTTTGCAAACTGCTCTTTTGCTTTTGCACCACTTCTACCAGTTGTTCGGCATCAGCTTCATAGCCGACTACAGTCAAACCTTGCCGATGCCCAACTGAATAGCCCAGCAAACCACTTCCCAGAATAAGAATGGCAGCACTAATTCCCAGTGGTAAATTGCCCTTTAAAAAAGGCTTTTTACTGAGAAAAGACAGTTGTGACGGAGTATTTGAGTCAGAGTTCGGCATCGTCATCTCTTATTTTGATTCATTCAAAACACACATTTAAATCCAAATCCAAATGTGTGTGAAGTTGAAAAACGTTTTTTATGGTAATAAACCAATTCCTGCAAGGCCTGCATTTTCAGCAAAGCCAAACATCAGGTTCATATTTTGTACTGCCTGTCCTGCCGCACCTTTCACCAGATTATCCTGTACAGAGAGCACAATCAGTTTTTTCGGTTGCGGTTTATACAGCGCAATACGAAGCTGATTTGCACCGCGCACAGAACGTGTTTCAGGTGAGCTGTTGGCTGGCATCACATCGACAAACTGTTCATTGGCATAGAACTGTTCATACAAGCTTTGCAGGTCCGCCGCATCACCGGCATCGGTCAAATCGACATAAATGGTGCTGAGCATACCACGGATCATCGGCACCAAATGCGGTACAAATACAATGTGATTAAACACACCTTTTTGACCGGAAATATTTTCCAGTGCTTCCACAATTTCAGGATGATGACGGTGACCTGCCACGCCATAAGCCTTAAAGTTATCAGCATTTTCAGAATAAATCATGCCCAGACTGGCTTTACGGCCTGCACCAGAAACACCTGATTTTGCATCAATAATAATGCTTTCAGGTTTCACCAATGCTTCAGCCTGTTTAAATAATGGCGCAAGACCCAGTTGCACAGTCGTTGGATAGCAACCCGGATTACCAATCACGCTAGCTTGCTTAATTTTGTCACGGTTGAGTTCTGACAGGCCATAAACTGAGTCTTTTAAAATATCTGGGCAGGCATGTTCAAGACCATACCACTTTTCAAATTGTTCCAAATCTTGCAAACGGAAATCCGCTGCCAGGTCAATGACTTTAGTATTTGCTGCAACCAGTTCTGCCGCATGTTTCATGGCTACACCATGCGGAGTTGCAAAGAACACGACATCGCATTTTTTCAATTCATCGATGTTCAAATCCGAGTATTGAAGATCGGTATGACCGCGTAGGCTTGGGAACATGTCATCGACACGGCGACCATTTTCGGTACGTGATGTCAGCACATTTACTTGCACATTTGGGTGTCGTAGTAAAAGACGCAACAATTCAACGCCTGTATAACCTGTACCACCGACAATACCAACAGTAATCACGATCACTACCTCAAATCTAAAGTGTCCATTTCGTAACTGCGTAGTATGACAGGAAGTTTTGGTTTTCTGAACTGTTTTACCCGATCTCGCTTATTTTATTTAAGCTTTTAAATCCTAAGTTGAAGGAAAGAGAAGCACTTGCATCATTAAATTAGAGTAATTAATCTAATTTGAAATAATAGCAGAGAATATAAAAATGATAGGGTCACGCATATGGATGAAAACATCTAACGGAAAATTATCAACTAGGGAAAAAATTAAACTCATCAACCGAACCCTGATTCCATCAGTATTCGCTTATAGCAAAACGTTCTTTCAACCTTATAACCGAAGTAATCAACTCAATCTTCAAGATTACCTGGTTCCCGATACTCCCATTGTTCAAGAGGTGATCTCAGAATTAAATCAATGTTCCTCAGTTGAAATTATTCAACACTCTTGGCGATGTTATTTTTGGGGAATTGCTGTGGCCAATACCAAAAATTGGCAGTTTGATCATGAGTCTTATCTTATTGCGAGTTTAATGCATAATGTCGGTTTGGCTGATCCTCAAGCAAACTTCTCATGTCAGTGCTTTACTTTAGAAAGTGCTTTAAGAAGCGAAGCCATCTGTCAAAAAAATTCATATGAGATAGAGAAAACTCAAAATATTTCAGATGCAATCTGCCTGCATATGAATGGTTATTTAGATGAACATGATTCAAATATTTCCAAAGAATCTTTATTACTGCAAAAAGCCACTTCCTTTGATGTCATTGGATCAGAGTTGAATCTTTTTAATTATAGTTTTGTGAAACAAGTATTAGAAAAATACCCGAGAGATAATTTTAAAAATGAAATGAAATCGCTGATTAAAAAAGAATGCCTAAAGAATCCATACTCAAGAACAGCACTCTTCAAAACCTTAGGACTCCCTACAATGATTACATTGAGCAGACATGAGCTTAAAGGATAATTCGCTTTTTTAAGTGAAATTCCCTTGTAGATATTTTGTCTAAGCACACCACCACCAAGGCATTGGACTGGTTTTTAAAATTTTACGATGCTGCTGGAAATTGACATCATGTTTTTGTACTTCAGCCCAAAACCTTGGACTATGATCAAAATGCCGTGTATGCGCCAGCTCATGTACACAAACATAACGGGTAACATGTTCAGGGAACAATACTAGACTACTATTCAACATAATGTCATGTTTCGCCGAGCAACTGCCCCAACGCGTTTTCGGTTGGCGAATCGCGCATTTTCCAAAATTCAGATCACATTTCTGGCTGGTTTGCTCTAAATAAATGGGTAAATGCTGCTTGGCATAAGCCATCACGAAAGCTTTTAAATATTGTTCGGGCTGACGATCGCTAATCAAAAGTTGATTTTTTAATTCATCATAAATAAAAGAATTTTTTTGGCTTTTATAAACAACCTGTAAAGGCTGCGCTAAATTAAAAAGCTGGAGTTCGGTCGGTAAAACGCGGTCTTGGATCGCTGTTTTTTGTTCTTGCCAGGTTTTTAGTAACCATTCTTCAGCTTGATCTAGAAAGTTTTGAATTTTTCGTTTGCTGCAAAGCAGCGGTACAGTTAAACGAATTTGAGCCGAGTCGACACGTAAGCGCAAACGTTTCGCTCGCGCATGACGGACAATCTGGATTTCAGGTAGGTCGTTTGGGGTCATTTGTTTTTTTAAATCTCCCCCAACCCCTCTTTTTCAAAGAGGGGCTTTTAAAAGTCCCCCTTTAGCAAAGGGGGATTTAGGGGGATTCTATCTATTGAATCAAGGGATTAAACCGCAGTACGTTCTTCAATGCCGTTATCTGTTGCAACTACAGCAATATCTGCTTTATTAATTGCAAAAATACCGTTGCACACCACACCCGGAATGTCATTGATGGTCTTTTCGAGTTCAAGCGCATTTAAGATATTCAAGTTATGTACATCTAGAATCACATTACCGTTATCAGTGATTACACCTTCACGATAAACCGGATCACCGCCCAAGCTGACAATTTTACGTGCTACTGCAGAGCGTGCCATTGGAATCACTTCTACAGGCAACGGGAAATCGCGACCCAACTGTTCTACCCATTTTGAATCATCAACAATACACACGAATTTCTTTGCAATCGACGCAACGATTTTTTCACGGGTCAATGCCGCACCGCCGCCTTTAATCATATGCATGTGACGATCAATTTCATCTGCGCCATCTACATAAGCATCTAGGCCGCCAACTGAATTCATATCAACCACTTCAATGCCTAATTTTTTAAGGCGCTCGGCAGTCGCTTCAGAGCTGGCAACCGCAGCTTCCAGTTGCAATTCTGGCAATAATTCAATGAGGAAGTTCACAGTACTTCCTGTACCTACACCCAAAATCCCGCCTTTAGGCAAGTGTTTTAAAGCAGCTTTTGCGGCAGCTTGTTTCTTTTCATCTTGGGTAGCATACAGACTCATAACTTGGCTCAACTATTTTTTGACATTTGTTGCTGATTAAACAGCGCAAATGTACAGGGGTTTGTTACAATAAAGGCCTATTTTAAACTGTTAGATGGAAAATTAACATGCTGTCTCGTTTGGTTCGACAAATATTACAGGCAACGGTGTATGACGTTGCAATCGAAACCCCACTCGAAGCAGCGCCACGAATTAGTGAAAAGCTAAATAATAACATTCGCTTTAAACGCGAAGATTTACAACCTGTCTTTTCCTTCAAGCTACGCGGTGCCTATAACCGTATTAGTCAATTACCGAAATCTCAGTTGGAACGTGGCGTTATTACGGCTTCAGCAGGTAACCATGCGCAAGGTGTGGCTCTGTCTGGTAAAAAACTGGGAATTCGCGCCATTATCGTGATGCCGAAAACCACACCTGATATTAAAGTCCAGGCTGTTAAACGCCTGGGTGGTGAAGTGCTATTGCATGGCGATTCTTTTGACGTTGCCAACAAATACGCGATTCAACGTTCTATTGATGATGGCATGACCTTTATTCCACCTTATGACGATGAACTGGTGATGGCGGGTCAAGGCACCATTGCCAATGAAATTTTGCGTCAATGGCGTGATGTGGAATATGTATTTGTTGCCGTTGGTGGTGGCGGTTTAATTGCCGGTGTTGCCGCTTATCTAGGGGATGTTGCACCCCATGTCAAAGTCATTCCTGTGGAATATGACGAATCTGCCTGCTTAAAAGCGGCTTTTGAAGCCAATGAACGTGTGATTCTGCCATCTGTAGGTCTATTTGCCGATGGTACTGCGGTTGCGCAGATTGGTGAAAAACCGTTTGATGTGATTCGCCTGCAAAAATCTGACAACTCAGGTCCAATTGTTGAACCTGAGGTTGTTCTGGTGAACACGGATGAAATCTGTGCTGCCATCAAAGATACTTATGACGAATGCCGCAGCATTGTTGAACCTTCTGGTGCCATGGCGCTTGCCGGAATCAAGAAATATGTCGCTGAACATGGCTTGGAAGGTAAAAACATGGTATCGATTGTTTGTGGTGCCAACATGAACTTCGACCGCCTGCGTTATATTGCTGAACGTACCGAACTCGGTGAACGTAAAGAAGCTATTTTCGCAGTCACTATTCCAGAAGAAAAAGGCTCTTTCCTGAACTTCTGCCGTGCCCTGCAAGGTCGTAACATCACTGAATTCAACTACCGGGCCAGCTCTTCTAGTGCTGCTCAAGTGTTTGTCGGCATTAGCTTAAAAGGTGGTGAAAAAGAACGTCATGACATTTATGACACCTTAGCAACGCAATATGATGTTGATGATTTGTCTGATGATGAAGTTGCCAAACTGCATATCCGTTATCTGGTGGGTGGTCATGCAGACATTGAAAATGAACGTTTATTCCGTGTCGAGTTTCCAGAGCGCCCAGGTGCATTACTGACTTTCCTGGAACGTCTTGGCCCTACCCACAACATTACCTTGTTCCACTACCGCAACCACGGCGCTGCGGAAGGTCGTGTACTGGTTGGCTTAGAAGCAAGCGATGCGAAACAAAATCCGGATGGTTTGATTGAAACATTGGAAAGTATCACTTATCCATATGCAGAAATTACCAATAACCTAGGTTATCAGCGTTTCTTGAAATAAGTGATTAAAAATCACATTAAAAAAGAGCCATGTACTGGCTCTTTTTTATATTCCAAATTTTTAAATCGATCTAAGACAGTCCATTTTTATATAGTGTTCTATACAAATCTCTTCATGCTTAAATTGTTTCGAGAAAAACTTACAGAATTTATGGATTTTGACATCCTGATCAGGCACTGCCATCCAATAGGCTTTTTCCGCATAGATAATTAATAGTTCAAAATTTTGAGATTTTAGAAGAGTGTAAATTTCTTCAAAAACAATATCAAAAGCATGTGCATGGACATTGTAATATTTCCCGATCACCTGTTTATGCTTTTCATAGTGTTGATATAAAGGAGTCACTCTTTCACGAATTTTCTGCTGGGTTAAACCCATATCAATGTTCATATGCTGTAAAACAGCACATTGTTCCAAGCTGTTTTCATAGGGGTTTTCAGCATCCACTGCCATTAAATAGGTACAATTCTGTTTATTCACTTTTTCAGCTTTTATCCATGCCAGAAAGTTCTGAAAAATATCCCGATGCTTCTTCTTCGGGATTTCCTGTTGTTTCAACCTAGGGAACCATTCCTGTAATAATCTAAAAATCTTTTTATCATCCATTTTCATTCACTATAAAAATAGAGTTTTAAAAATAAATCATATCCAGATTTTTTGAATGTTTTATGACATGCTGCAATCCAAACAAGCCTACCTAGCAAATCCCTTTCACAATTCACTCATGCTTAAAATTATGAATAAAGGTCTTGTAATCATGTGAGTAAACAGATGTAGAAATAAGCCTTTGTTATATATAATTTTGTAAGCCCGATAGCTGAATCAATCATAAAATTATAAAATGAGTCCCTATACACATACATTTTATGAATCAAAAGCATATAAAAACCAGATAAGGAATACGCTGAATGGCATTATTTGCAGTCATTGGTTTAGGCAGTTTTGGCGCAACGGTAGCTACAGAGCTGGTCGGACTAAACCATGATGTCATTGGAATCGACAGCAATAAAAAATATGTTGAAAATATCTCTGATCAGCTCACTCATGCTGTGATTGCCGATGCCACCGATGAACATGTGCTTAGAGAACTGAATATTCAAAACTGTGAAGCGGTCGTCGTGGCGATTGGCGAAGATATTGAAGCCAGTATTTTATGTGTCCTGCATCTGAAAAATATGGGCATGAACAAGATTTGGGCCAAAGCCAAATCTAAAGCACACCACATGATACTGGCCCATCTGGGGGTGAATAAAATCATTCACCCCGAAGAAGATATGGGTACCCGTATTGCCCAGTCTTTAAGCTACCCGATGGTCAGCCGCTATATGGCATTAGAAGACAATCATTTTATTGTCAAAATTGAAATTAAAAAAAGTCTGCAGGGTGAACGCTTTAACCATCTGATGGACCATAATAGCGAAGTTAAAACCCTGCTGCATAAACGCGGCAAGGATATTCTGTTTAAGATTGATCCTCATTTAATTCTGCAAGAAGGTGATATTTTATTGGTTGAAGGTGAACTTGAACCCTTACGAAAACTGTCTGCCCGGTTTAAATAAAATATGAATCAGCCGCAAAATAAAAAAACCAATACAGTCAATCTTAGCCCTCCCAGTTTACTGGCTCTGGGTTTTTTGAGCTTTATTGTCGCCGGTACCTTATTGTTAAAATTACCCATTGCCCATCATGGTGAGTTAAGCTGGCTCAATGCCCTGTTTACCTCAACTTCCGCGGTAACCATTACCGGACTTTCGGTGGTGAATGTCGGAGATTCCTATACCACCTTTGGTCAAGTCATCATTATGCTGTTACTGCAATGTGGCGGCTTGGGCTTTATGACTTTTGCCATACTGGCGGCATTGAGTCTTTCTTCCAATATCCGGCTCAAACAGCAAATGATGGCGCAGGAAACCATTGGTCAAACCAGTCTGGCCAAGGTGTCTTTCACCATTAAAGGTGTACTATTATATTCCTTATTTTTTGAGGCGATTGGTACCGTCATTTTAACCATTGCCTGGATGCAGGAATATGATTTTTCCCGCGCCTTTTTTTATGCGGCTTTTTATAGTGTTTCCGCTTTTAATAATGGCGGCTTTTCCCTATTCCCGAATAGTTTGATGAGTTTTGCCGACCATTATTTCATTACCTTTACCATCAGTATGCTTTACATTATTGGCGGTATTGGTTTTGTGGTACTGATGGATATAAAACGTGCCCGTCGCTGGAAAAAATTAAGCACCAATAGCAAATTAATGCTCTCTACCATTGCCGGCTTAAATCTTTCCGCCTTTGTCATCATTTGGATTCTGGAAGCCAATAATCCGCTGACTCTTTCCAACATGAGCCTAGGCGATCAGGCCTTGAATGCCTGGTTCCATGCCACTGTGCCGCGCTCCTCCGGTTTCAACAGCCTGGATATCTCCAGCATGACCGATGCCTCTACTTTAGTCACCATCATGCTGATGTTTATTGGCGGTGGTTCTTTAAGTACTGCAGGTGGTATTAAAGTCGGTACATTTATTATTGTGGTTTTAAGTGTAATTACCTTTTTACGCCGTTCTGAAGAGTTACGGGTATTCAATCATTCCGTTTCAAAAGTGACGTCATTTAAGGCTTTTGCCGTCCTTTCCATCACGGCGATCTTGATATTTTTAGGACTGTTTACGCTTCTTATTTTAGAGCCGAATAAAGACTTTCTGGATTTACTGTTTGAAGCGGTTTCAGCCGCCTGCACGGTCGGATTATCGCGCGGCATCACCAGTGAACTACAGCCTGCAAGCCTAATTGCTTTAATCTTGCTGATGTTCGCGGGTCGTTTGGGTCCACTGACCTTGGCTTACCTGATTGCCACTCCAAAAAAGAGCCGTTTAAAACATCCACCGGCGGATATTCAGATTGGTTAATTACGATTAATTTTCGATATAAAAAAACCACTCAATTGAGTGGTTTTTTTGATGCACTGATAAATTTTAATACCAATTCATTAAAGACACACCTAAACCGACATAAGTCGCACGGTGGTTATAATCAATCAGGCTTTCACCATAGCCATCAAATAATTGAAAATGGCCACGTAATTTACCGCTAATTGGGAATGCCCAGTCAAACTGCGCTGCCCCATGTGCATCATCACCGCCTTTTAGCGAGTGACGCAGCATCAGTGAAAATTCATGATCATTCTTGCGGTAGAATGCAGTCAAGTCACCACGACCGATATAATTTTTAATATCCGGGTTGTTATCATCTTTGGCATCTTCTTCAATGCGATACCAAGGACGTAACATCAGCGCAAAGTTATCGCGCTCTAAACCGAGATTAAAGATAATACGGTTCCAGCTACGTGATAAGGGATCGGCACGACCATTGGACTGATGGTTAAAGGTCACGCCCAGTAAGCGAGCATTTAAGCCCAAAATTTCATAATTGGTCCGAAAAACCAGACTCGCTTCAGGCTCATAGTTAGTTTCACGGAAAGGACGCGAAGCATCCGCATTATAGACCTGCCAGCGTGATGACTGGGTATAACCGAACCAGACATCGCCATTATCACCAAACAGGTTTTCAACTGCTTTGGTTTTTAACGACAACTGGAATTTTGCTTCCATCGATTTCAGGTTTTGGTCATCCCCTACCTGTACCGTATTGTTTTCATTTGGACTGGAAGGACGCTCATTTTTGTCTGACGTCCAGAATCCCGGAAGTAAATAAACCGGCTGATGCGCACGAATATTCCAGGTTCCAAGTTTGCTTTCAGGAGACAGTTCCCAACGCTTGTCCAGCAAAGAGGTATTCGGGTCAATTTTTGGCCCTTCCGCTGCAAATACGTTATTCACACCATGGCTGATTTTTTCTTTGATCGTTTCAGGTTCTGTCGGTTTCGGCGCAATTTGATTGGCTGCTTGACGCTCAGACACCAGCTGTGGTTTCTCTGCTTCAGGCACCTTAAATAAAGTGTCATAACAAGCCAGACGATCAGCATTCGACTCTAAACCCACACAGGCTTCAGGACTTGCTGGTGTAATTAAAGATTCTGGTGTTTGCGCATTAATATTCGTCACATACAAAGAACTGAGCATGATCATGCTCAGTTGCAAGGTAGTGCGTTCAAGTTGTTTGAACGCCATAGAGTATTCCTCGAATTATGTTTTAGTTCACTTGCTTAATATCAAAACCAAGTTCAAGCAATGCTTCACGCTTAGCCACCGGTGCAACCACCGCTTTGACCGGTTTTTGCTGAACCAGATATTGTTCTGCAACTCGTTTTAAATCATCCAGAGTTACAGCAAGTAAACGCGCACGTAACTGCTTGCGCACCGCAGGTGTACGTGCATGCAAGAGTGCATAGCAGGCACTAATTGCTTCTCCGGCAGGAGAACCTGGCTTATCCATGCTCGCAACCAAGCCCAAAATCGCTTCTTCGAGTTGATGTGGCTGGTGTTCTGTATTCAGCAACCAGTCAATACTGGCATCAAAGTCTTTAAAGGTTTCTGCCAGACGCGGATCACGATAGCTATAGAAACGGAACGAACAGGCATTACCATCGTAGCTAGCGCCACCACCATAGGCACCGCCTTTTTCACGAATCGCACTATGCAAGAAGCCATTACGTAAATATGCAGCCAGTACCATCAGCGGTGCAGCATCTGGATGAGAGACCTCAACTGCAGCATAAGCTGAAGCACAGAATTGAACATTGGCTTGAATCAGCCAGGCTTCGTCTTTATTGCTATTTTCTGTGAAAACTGGCGTTAATTCTACCGGTGTTTGATCAACTGCCAGCTTATCCCAAACCTATTGAACTTCTTCAATCAAACGATCAGACTGATGTTCTTCACAAACCAGCAGGAACTGTTTTGGTGCCTGTAAAAGTAAACGATGAATCGCTTTGAGCTCTGCAATTAAAGCCTCATAAGCAACTTCATCATTTTCAATTTTATTGACCAAGTCACCTAACCAGTTCAGTGCCCCCAAACCGGTATTTTGATAATCGCGCTGTGCCAAGGCACTGCAATTACGTGATGCAATTTGCATGGCATAGCTATGACCAGAACCTGAAATACGCGATTGCCAACGTGTTTTACGTTGCTGCAATAATTCAATAATACGGTCTTTTTCATCAAAACGAAGTTGTTCAAAAGCCAACTTCAAGATGCGGATCGCTTCAAAGTTATTCACAAGAGATTTGGTGGTTAACGTGAGCCAAGCGCTGATTTTATTTTTGTCATCCACTTTTGAGCGTAAAGATGCGCCCATGCCTACACCACCGCTCACTGCGGTTTGCAGTTGCTGTAGCTCAAGATAATCGTACTCGCCAGCACCGACTTCACCCAACAAAACAGACAGCAAATTGAAGTATGGCGAGTGCACCACTTCATCTGGAATTTTCACCAA
>NZ_DJDC01000020.1:0-3388 GCF_002430855.1 Acinetobacter sp. UBA5934
AGCAGCAGTGTTAGCTTCAGTCGCTGCAACTGCTTTACCTTGAGGGATAAGGAAGTTACGGCCGTAACCAGCTTTAACTGATACTTTATCGCCTAATTTACCAAGGTTTTTAATGCGTTGTAATAAGATAATATCCACAGCTCAACCTCACTTATGATTGTCAGTGTAAGGGATCAACGCTAAGTAGCGAGCTTGTTTAATAGCAAGCGCTAATTGACGTTGGTAACGAGCTTTAGTACCTGTAATACGGCTAGGAACAATCTTGCCGTTTTCAGTGATGTACTGTTTTAAAGTATCGATATCTTTGTAGTCGATGTACGCAACTTTCTCAGCTGTAAAGCGGCAGAACTTGCGACGACGGTAAAAACGTGCCATTAATGTTCTCCTTATGCTTCAGCAGAGTCTTGAGATTGTTGTGCTTCTTCACGTTGTGCTTTACGCGCACGCTTTTCTTCAGCACTTTTAGCAAGCAATGATTCTTCAGTGATTGCGTTTTCACGACGAATAATAACATTACGAAGGATTGCATCGTTATAACGGAACAATTCTTCTAATTCATTAAGCGTAGTTTGACCACATTCAACATTCATAAGAATGTAGTGCGCTTTGTGAATTTTGTTAATTGGGTAAGCCAATTGACGACGGCCCCAATCTTCTAAACGGTGAATTTGACCATCAGCTTCTTTGATCTGAGAGATATAGCGTTCAACCATACCTACAACTTGATCGCTTTGGTCTGGATGTACCAAAAGTACGATTTCGTAATGACGCATTGTCAGCTCCTTACGGTTTAAACAGCCCCTAATAAAATTAGAAGCAAGGAGTCATAGCTAAAAATATAAATAGCTACGTCGCAAAAAATGCGAAGGCTGAATTATAGGTAAAAATTAGACTAAAAACAAATCTTTTGATGAGAAATATAAAAGTTATTTGAGAGAGGAGGAAATCCTCCCTTAATTAAAAGAGAGGAAGATTTGGAGCAGGAGATTGATAGGTAAAGCTAAAACTTAAACTTAGCAAAGTAATTAAGATTACTGAGTAAAGGAAAAAGCGTTTAGCCCAAAGTTGGTCGTTTTCGGCTTTAAATCCAATAATTGATAAATAAAACCAGTATGCGGTCAAAGCATTAAAGGTAATCAAGAAAAATACATTGGTATAGCCAAAACAATATAACCCATTCAAAACAGCTGCAAATAACAGGATATATATTACACATTCAATTTTCGTACGATAAATAGAACGTGCTACAGGCAAAATTGGAATTCCTGCATTTTTGTAATCATCAAAACGATAAATTGCAATTGCCCAAGAGTGAGGCATTTGCCAAAGTGCATAACCAATAAAAATAAGTAAAGCACCCATGTCAAACTGATTTGCAACAGCGGTATAACCAATGACCGGCGGAGCCGCACCAGAAATACTACCGACAATGGTTTGGTGAATGGTTGTCCGTTTTGTCCATAAGCTGTAAAAACCAACATATACAACAAAACCAATCACAGCGAATAAGAAAGCGTACTCATTGACCCAGAACCATAAAATACTAAAACCAATGAATCCCAACACAAAGGCATAAACCAGAGCCACAGGAACGGAAATTGATTTTTTAACCATCGCACGATTTTGCGTACGTTGCATTTTTTGGTCGATGTCTTGGTCAATGATGTTATTGACCACACAACCCGATGCCACAACCAGGGTGGTACCAAGAAGGGTAATGAGAAGAAGAAGGAAATCTACAGATCCCTGAGCGGCTAATAAAAAGCCGCCCAGAGTGGTAACGAAGTTACCAAAGAGAATTCCTGGTTTTGTCAGGAATAGATACTTTTTCAGCATGATGACCAGTTTAGATCATCATGTTGTAGTGAAGGTAGTTCATGATCCATACAGAACCAACTAAAAGAATAGCAATGGTTAATACTGTATAGATAAATGCAATCACGTTCCAGCGTTGCTCTGAAGAAGAGTTCATGTGCAGGAAATACATTAACTGTACAAGAATCTGAGCAACTGCAGTAATCGCAATTACAGTAATCAAGATACCGCGGCCAAAACCACCCGCCATGACCATACCGAATGGAATTACGGTCAGGATGACAGACAGAATGAAACCAACAGTATATTGCTTGAAGTTACCGTGTGCTGCACCAGCAGAGTTATGATCGTGACTCATTAGAGAACTCCCATCAAGTAAACTACGCTGAATACACAGATCCAAACGATGTCAAGGAAGTGCCAGAACAAGCTTAGGCAAGCAAGACGACGTGTATTTGGTAGAGTCAAACCATTTTTCTTGATTTGAATCATTAACACGATCATCCACACCAAACCTGAAGTTACGTGAATACCGTGTGTACCTACCAACGTAAAGAACGAAGATAAGAACGCACTTGTACTCGGACCATAGCCTTCATGAACTAAATGATTGAATTCATAAAGTTCCATACCAATGAAGCTGGCACCGAATAGCCAAGTCACAATAAGCCAAATAATAACTTTAGAAGCGTCTTTTTTGTATGCAGCAAGAACAGCAAAACCGAATGTTACAGAAGAGATCAAGAGAGCAAAAGTTTCAGTTAAAACGAAACCTAAAGACTCACCAAAAAGCTCTTTTGCACTTGGAGTACCAACTGGAACATGACTGCTTAATACAGCGAACGCGATGAAAAGTGTCCCGAATAAAATCAAGTCACTCATCAAGTAAGTCCAGAAACCAAAGACGGTGATGTCAGTGTCATCGTGATGATGATGCTCATCATGTCCATGGTTGTCGTGATGAAGTACTTCAGCCATAGTCTTAGTCCTTCTTCAAGTGTTTTTCAAGTTGAGCATAACGTTCAGCTTCAATGCGTTCAACTTCAGCAGCAGGAACATAGTAATCCACTTTCTTGGTGAAAGAAGACACGATGAAGCTGATGATTGCAGCAATGAAGGTTACCGCTACTAACCACCAAATGTGCCAGATTAAAGCAAAGCCCATTACAGTAATGAACATCGCAATAACAAAACCTGCAGCACGGTTGGTTGGCATATGAATATCTTCATACTTAGTAGGTTTAGCGTATGCAATACCGTTTTCTTTATCAGTCCAGAAAGTATCAATGCCATTGATCTTTGGAAGATAAGCAAAGTTATAGAACGGAGCAGGAGATGAAGTCGACCATTCAAGCGTACGGCCATCCCACATATCGCCAGTAATGTCGATATTTTTTTCGCGTTGTAAGAAACCAACCACGATTTGCATAATGAAACATGCAATACCAAGCGCAACAAGAACTGCACCAAACATTGCGATATTTACATAAGGATCCCATTCTGGGTTGTCAAACGTATTCAAACGACGAGTCATACCCATGAAACCAAGGATATAAAGTGGCATGAATGCAAA
>NZ_DJDC01000021.1:0-4738 GCF_002430855.1 Acinetobacter sp. UBA5934
AGAACCCTTATGGCCGATATTAAAACGCCCGGTAGTTGCCGCATTTTTTGCTATTGAATTGGTTTTATTATTTTCTCATGCGCCATTTTATAGTTTCTATAGTAACTACTTGCATCAAGCCGGCTTTTCGACCACTGAAATTGGCTTTTTATGGTCAGTTGGGGTAGTCGCTGAAATTATCATGTTTGCCTTTGCGCATCTTTTCTTAACCCAATTCTCATGGCGCAGCCTGGTCAGTGTCTGTCTCCTCTTGACCGGTATGCGTTGGGTTGTAGTGGGACTATTGCCTCATATATTTATGGCACAGTTTTTAGCCCAGAGCATTCATGCTTTTAGTTTCGGCCTGTTTCATATGATTGCCATGCGCATTATCTTCCAAAACTTTTCCGCAGGTCAGCAAGGCCGTGGCCAGGCCATGTATAGCACCATGTGGGGCTTAGGTGTCGCTTTAGGAAGTATCTTGGCTGGAAGATATTGGCAGGTAATCTCTGGAGAGATGGTCTTTATTCTTGCGGGACTTTCAACAGTTATAGGTTTGCTGTTTGTACGCTGGCTACCGAAACATATTCAACAAAGCTAAAACCTGCAACAAGTCAGTATCCCAAGCCTTGTGACTCAAATTTCTGCCATACTGTCCGTTATAGCTTTAGTCAGGATGCAAGGGGATTTATCAAGAAGCGATAGTGATCTGGTTTCGTCCTAAAGCTTTTGACCGATACAGGGCGTGGTCCGCCTGATTAATAATATGTTGCAAGCTCAGCTCAGTGGGTAAGCTGTGATGGGCAATACCGATACTGGTGGTAATAAACAATAAATCTCCCTCAGGCAGTTGCATCGGGGTTAGCTCGGTTTTAATCCGGATTCTTTCAGCAATAGCCTGGGTTTCCTGTAAAGTCGTGTTCATCATCAGAATCAGGAACTCTTCACCGCCTACACGAGCGAAAAGTTCATTGGTACGGATATTGTCCTCAACCAATTGCGAGAAATGTTTGAGCACCAAATCCCCGACATGATGTCCATACTGATCATTCATCCTTTTAAAATGATCCAGATCAAGCATGATCAATGAGACTGCGTGGCTTTTGGCTTCACTCAGATATCTTTCGCCTTTTTCAAATAGATGACGCCGGTTTATGGTATTGGTCAAACTGTCATGATTGGCCATATGCAATACTTTTTTATAAAGTTCACGGCGATTACTGGTAATAATGCAAAGAATGAGTGGAGCTAAACCCAGCATACATAAACCAATACGTACCGAAATCGTGGTGGTTAAATATGCCGATGATGAATGGGACAAGTAAAAATAGGTCAAACTATGATAAGTCACCAAACATACGATGCTGTTAATCAGGGCAACAGTGAAAATGGGATAAGTCAATGCTGCCCAGATTAATGCGGCCAGAGGATAAAGCAGGGCGCCTGGTCCAAAGAAAATATGGGTAAAGGTTACTGAAATAATAATAGCAATCAGCGGCAGTAATTTAGTCAAACGAAATTGGTTAAGCCTGATACTTTTAAATTTTTTACCCAGTTCATTCAGGGTTGGAAAAAATAAAATAATCGGCAGAATGGTAATGTAATTAACAATTTCACCGGCCCACCACATACCAAAATCTACCCAAAGACGTTGCGTGGACATAAACGTGTCGGAAAGATAAGGAACCGTGGCAATGGCAAACAAAGCACTGGCCAGAGATCCCCCTAAGGCACAAATGATAAATAAATATAAGAAAGTAAAACCCTGATTGTAATTACGATAATTTAATTTCCAGAGCTGGATTAAAAATAACGAAACCGTAACGTTAATCAGATTTGCGAGGGTAAGAATAAAGGTGAGTTGCAAAGAACTGCCTGTGCCTAAGTCTGCCAGCATATAACCGCTAAATGCACCTAACCATCCACCCCAGATTTTTAAATACTTAAAGCGTAAAAATAGCCCCAGCAAAACCGCATTTACCGGCCATAGATAGGCTAAGAAGGTGACAGGTCTGGATAGAATCCCGCATAAACAGCAGATCAGGACCACAGTACCCACAATAAAAAAGGCACTGGCCTGTTGCTTTCTCAGAGATGATTTAGATGAAGTCAGCAAGATATGCAAAGATCACATCCTTGTCACTCTAACATGGTGACTTGGTAGAAAATATTAAAAAAAATATTTTGCTATACTCGCCGTTAAATAGAAATATTTTCATGACGAATGAACATTTATTATTCGATTATATTCGCATAAGTGGGAATTTTTATTTCCGTATGGCAAGCAAAGAGTTGATTATTTTCAAGTTGAACAACTACTTTTTATGCAGATAGCATGTGAAATTATATTGTTGTAATATGGTGATAAATACTGGTTTTTCATGAAAATATGATAAGTTATAACAAAGGATTTTTAGCACTGAATTTATGTATGAAAAAAACATATTTTACAATTTTACTTGCATTGTGCTCATCTGTTGCGATGGCAAATGATAATCAAGCTGTAGTGGCAACAGAAGAAACGGATCGAGCTGAAAATTCGAATACCATTCGTATTGTGACACGTCCCGAAATAGTTGGCTTATGGGGGATGCAGGTAGCCAACAATAATAAATGTATTGAGTATTATAATTTTAAAAGTAATAACAATGTCATTATTAAAAGTGGGCAAGAGTGGTCATCTGGAATTTATGACTTTCAACCGGCTCAAGAGGAACGTTCTTTATTGTCTGCACTGGTTTTACAGGTAAAATATGACAATAATGAAAAAGATTGCTCAGGACTGCAGGAAGACCAAACTGGAGAAATTTCCCAATATTTCGTACAGTGGAAAAATCCATCTACCATTAATTTCTGTAGTAATGAAAAGGCGGACCAATGTTTTGCCACATTACGCCGTGTGTTGCCTTAAGAATTATTGATAATTTTATAGATATACTTTCATCAGTATAAAAAACCGCTCATATAGAGCGGTTTTTTAAGTCTTAATACAATATTAAGAAGCTTCCTGATAGGCTTCAAGCTTTTTCAACAAGTGTTTTTCCAGATAATGAATATCCATCGCTTCTTTACAGAAATTCTCGTCTTCCAGAATTAAATCTCGATGCAAAGGAATGTTGGTTTTAATTCCCGTTAAGATGGTTTCTTCTAAAGCCTGTTTCATACGTGCAATAGCAGTTTCACGATCTTTACCATGTGCAATGAGCTTTGCAATCATTGAGTCATAGTAAGGTGGAATGCTGTAGCCTGGATAAATATGCGAATCTAAACGGATACCTGCGCCACCTGGAGCATAATAGTTTTCAATTTTGCCCGGAGAAGGAAGGAATGTAGTTGGATCTTCCGCATTGATACGGCATTCTATGGCATGACCACGACACTCAACATCAGCTTGCTCAATCTCTAGACCAAGCCCGCCAGCAATACGCAGTTGTTGTTCAATGATATCGATACCCGTTACCATTTCAGTGACTGGATGCTCAACCTGAACACGGGTATTCATTTCAATGAAGAAGAATTCATCATCTTCAAACAGAAATTCGAATGTACCGGCACCGCGATACTGCATCATCTTACAAGCATTCACACACGCTTCTAAAATTTCAGCACGCGCCTGTTCCGGCAAGCCTGGAGCTGGAGCTTCTTCCAGTACTTTTTGATGACGACGCTGTAAAGAACAGTCACGATCATACAAGTGAATAGCATGGCCATTACCATCAGCTAGAATCTGTACTTCGACGTGGCGAGGTTTTTGCAAGAAGCGTTCCATATACACTGTATCATCACCAAACCACATTTCAGCATCACGCTGTGCAGCTTGAACTGACTCAAGTAGGGTATCAACGCGTTCAACAATACGCATACCGCGACCACCGCCACCAGAAGCAGCTTTCACGATCAACGGGAAGCCAATTTCTTTGGCTTCAGCCAGGGCATTGTGAATGGTTACAGCATGGTCACAACCAGGAACGGTCGGTACGCCTGCTTTTTTCATCGCAATAATGGCAGAAACCTTGTTCCCCATCAGGCGAATATGTTCTGGACGTGGTCCAATAAAGATAAAACCGGAATTTTCGACAATTTCTGCAAACTCGGCATTTTCAGACAGGAAACCATAACCAGGATGGATCGCATCTGCACCGGTAATTTCAGCAGCAGTAATAATTGCCGGAATGTTTAAATAGCTTTCGCTACTTGCACCCGGACCAATACATACCGCTTCATCACAAAAGCGTAAATGCATCAGGTCTTTATCGGCATCGGAATAAATACCTACGGTTTTAATTCCTAAAGTTTTGCAAGCTCGGGTAATGCGTAAAGCAATTTCACCCCGGTTTGCAATTAAAACTTTTTGCAACATTGTGAATCCCCGTGGTCTTAAGCGCGATAGCGGAACAATGGTTGACCGAATTGAATCACTTCGCCATTTTTCACCAGAATTTCTTCAATCACACCGCTTTGAGTTGCTTCAATTGGGTTCATGATTTTCATGGCTTCAATAATACCAAGTGTTTCACCCGCAGATACGGTTTGACCCACTTTAACGAATGGTGCTTCACCCGGGTTTGGGGCTGCATAGAACACACCAACCATAGGAGAAGTTTCAACTGCACCGCGCGGTGTTTTTGCAACAGGTGTCGCTGCGGCAGCTACAGGCATTGCAGGAACAGCTGCTGCTACTACAGGATTGCGACGAGTAAGGGCGATCGACTGATCTCCTTCCTTAACTTCGATCGCTTGTAAGTCAGATTCAATCATC
>NZ_DJDC01000046.1:0-2644 GCF_002430855.1 Acinetobacter sp. UBA5934
TTCCCAGCAGGTTCTGGTCTTGTAGCTTTCGCTGCTGCAACTGGTGTAATGCCACTTGATATGCCTGAATCAGTTCTTGTGAAGTTCAAAGGTAAAATGCAGCCTGGTATCACTTTACGTGACCTAGTACATGCAATTCCTTACGTAGCAATCCAAGAAGGTGACCTGACTGTTGAGAAGAAAGGTAAGAAAAACATCTTCTCTGGCCGTATCCTTGAGATCGACCTGACAGAAATGGAAACTGACCTGACTGTTGAGCAAGCATTTGAACTTTCTGATGCTTCTGCTGAACGTTCTGCGGCTGGTTGTGCGATCACGCTTTCTGAAGAGAAAGTTGCTGAATACCTACGTTCTAATATCACTATGCTGAAGTGGATGATTTCACAAGGCTATGGCGATGCTCGTACTATGGCGCGCCGTGTTGAGAACATGGAAAAATGGTTGGCTAACCCATCACTTCTTAAAGCTGATGCTGACGCTGAATACACTAAAGTGTATGAAATCGACCTTTCTACAATCACAGAACCAGTTCTTTGCTGCCCGAACGACCCAGATGATGCAAAACTTCTTTCTGACGTTCAAGGCGTTAAAATTGATGAAGTATTCATCGGTTCTTGTATGACGAATATCGGTCACTTCCGTGCAGCTGGTAAACTTCTAGACAAAGTACCTGGTGGTTCTTTATCTACTCGTCTATGGTTGGCTCCTCCAACTCGTATGGACGAACACCAATTGATGGAAGAAGGTTTCTACAATACTTATGGCAAAGCTGGCGCTCGTACTGAAATGCCAGGCTGTTCATTATGTATGGGTAACCAAGCACGTGTAGCTCCAAACACTACTTGTGTATCGACTTCTACTCGTAACTTCCCGAACCGTTTAGGTCAAGGCGCTAACGTTTACTTGGCTTCTGCTGAACTTGCATCTGTTGCTGCTGTACTTGGTAAACTACCAACTCCAGAAGAATACCAACAGTACGCAGCTCAAATTGACAGCATGTCAGCTGACATCTATCAATACTTGAGCTTCGACAAGATGGGCGAGTACACAGACGCTGCTGCGAATGTAGATACCAAGAAAATTGCTGCTGCTCAGTTGACTTAATTGATTGATAGTTAAGCAATAAGCGGTATAAGATAAGGGCTGAGTAATCAGCCCTTATTTTTTGAGAATAAAAATGAATAAACCAAATATTTTTCAATATGCGACTAAAGAATTATCACAAGATGCCTTCATTTTTTGGCTATTGGATCATGCAAATCCAGCATATGCTGAAGTAAATCCAAAATTGAAAGAGTGTGCCTTAAAGTTAATTAATGAATTTTTTATTTTAGAAAATAAGATAATGCCAGATAAAATTGATGAGTTTATTCTGGCTAAGCAATATAAAAATATTGATATTCTTCTGAAAATAAATAATTTTTCTATAATTATTGAAGATAAGACTGGGACTAATGCTCATGGAGGCCAATTAACAAGATATAAAAATATAATAATTTCAGAAGTTGGTGAAGAAAATGTTTTAGCTATATTTTTTAAAACACATGACCAATCAAATTATAAGAAAGAACTTGCAGATGGATTTAAAATTTTTTCGAGAGATAAATTAATTAACCTTTTAAATAGCGTTAATGATGAAACGAGCGATATTTTTAATGATTTTAAAGACTATATTGAATCCATCGAAAATGAAGTCAATGCATTTACTAATAAAGATCAATGGAATCATAAAAATTGGA
The DNA here is from genome assembly GCF_002430855.1 of Acinetobacter sp. UBA5934. Lineage (NCBI taxonomy): Bacteria > Pseudomonadati > Pseudomonadota > Gammaproteobacteria > Moraxellales > Moraxellaceae > Acinetobacter > Acinetobacter sp. UBA5934. The sequence goes on from NZ_DJDC01000046.1 coordinate 1,740, forward strand.
TTGGTTTTTTTAAGTATTTACAAAAAGAATTAAATCGTGGTGACTGGGGGTATGTGGCTAATCCTAATGGTGGGTTTATGGGTTATTGGTGGGCTTTTCAGAAAAATGAAAATTGTTGGCAATATTTACAAATACAACAAGATGATTTGGTTTTGAAAATTAATAGCAATAAGCCGGAAAATGATAAAAAGTTTAGAAATATTTGTTATCAACATTTTTTAGGTAGAGCTAAGCAAGAAGGGTTGAACTTTCAGAAGCCAGCTAGATTTGGTAAAGGGGAAACAATGACAATTCTTACAACGAAGTACCTTGTTAAAAATGATGAAACAGGTTTAATTAATATTGAAAAAACTATCGGAAAATTAAAAGAGTATACAAATTTTATTGAAAAAAATGCTTTAATTGCTGATAAATTTATAGATTGAATGAACTCGGCAGCTTCTGGTTTTACCAAAATTCAACCATCGGATAGTTCATGACTTTATTCTTTCAGATCAAGATTCACTTGGTCTGATTAATAGTCCTTATACACTTGTCGTTGGCTACGCTTTACTGTTAGTGAAATACATCGTTTAATCCTCACATTGAAAAATGATTTAAAAAGTTGATGTAACGAAATGTCCAAGCAATCCCGCTTCCTCTGTATTGGCGGTTTCCTCAATGGAACCCAAGTCAAAGACCAAGGTGGAAACTTCACTTGTGTCGAAAATGGCAAACAAGTCACTTATCACAAGCGTGAAATTTTTCATCCAGATGCTTGGGATCATGACTACTATGTTTGTGAAACTATCACAGAGAAACAAGCAAAAAATTGGGTCTATGACATCGAAAATTAATTTTGTTGTTTTCTAATTTTATTTATCTATTTCTCAAATTTCAGACATTAAAAAGCCCCATGGTTAGGG
>NZ_DJDC01000022.1:0-7312 GCF_002430855.1 Acinetobacter sp. UBA5934
ATTTTACCACAAAAAACGCTCATAATGTTCCGAATTTTTTACTGCAACTTTAACCAGATAATCATAATCACCTGTCACCAAATGTGCTTCCACAACTTCAGGCATATTGGCAAGCGCCTCACTAAACTGATCTAGAATTTCATCATCATGCCGTTCTAAAGTGATTTCGATGAAAAACAGCTCATTAATACCAATTGCTTTAGGATTAATATTAGCTGTATAACCTTCAATAATTTTTAAATTTTCTAGTCGTTTTAATCGTGTCCAGCAAGGAGAGGAGGATAGACCGACTTTATCGGCCAGTTGGGTCACGGTAAGACGACCATCTTGCCTAAGCTCAGATAAAATCCGGCGGTCTATTTTATCCAGGCTATAATTATTTTCGTTCATACGGCTAACTACAAAAGAATATTCTGAATTAAAACTATTTATAGCATTATTCTTCTGCTTAAGGACCGAAAGGCTAAAAAAAAAGCAAATTCATGGCCTTGTTTGCCGCTTAAATAACCTTCAGGTAAGTTAAAGCATTCATGGGTCTGAGGCTTTAATCAGCAGCTTTTATACGCGAAGTTAATATGTAGAGGCTGCTGGGTGCATCAGCTTTTCATGGAAAAGCCATTTAACTGAAATAAGAGATTCAACGGCCAAAATCTAAAACGTTACATCATTTAGCCAATTAAATAGCCAATTGCTGTGCTATTACTGGCCATAAGTTCTGATGTGATTTTTTAAACATCAGCATGTGACCAATGGCTTTGTGGTTGTAACTTTCAGGCTTGAGCTCAATCATTTCCGTTTTTGCTTTTGGATATAAACGAAGCAGATCTTTTACATTTGCTTCAGTGGCAATTTCATCATCAGATGACCAAAGCACTGTAATCGGGCAATCAATTTTAGCGTGGTAATCTTCAAACACAGTTTTTCCAATGGCATTCATGACATAACCCGGTTTGCTACAAAATTGCGCCCATTGTTTAGCCACATCTTTAGGCAGGTTTTCACCCATACCGATGGCTTGAGTTGGGCCATAACCATTGGTAATACGTGCCAATGGAAAAATAACATTAAACATCACCGGGGCAAGCAGTTTGGTTCTGCCTTTTAAACCTTTCACATGACCGGTAGAACCCGATACAGCCACAACTTTGGCCACTTTTTGAAAGTTGGGTACAATGCCCAAAAGCTGACCACCGGCACTATGACCTACCAAAATCACTTGATCTGTCTGGGTTTTGCATAACAGGGTATCTATAGCTGTTGGAATGTCCAGTTGACCCCAATCTACAATGCTGGCTTTAGACTTACTCACAGGACCATGTAAAGAACCACCAATTCCACGGAAATCGAAACTTAAAACATCATAACCTTGTGTAGCCAGCCATTCTGCAAAAGCCTGATAAAAATTTTGGGTAATGCCTGTTGCGGGGCAAATCAGAATCGGGTGGTTTTTATGGAGGATGGTAGATGCATAAAATCGACCATTCAGAGCATATCCGTCTTTACAGGTAATGGTTAATGATTCAAAAGTGCTCATATTGAGAATGTCGGATAAATTCGAATAATGACTACTGTAGCCAAGTTCTAAAAAGAAACTTGTATAATTCATGACTTTAAAGTCAAAATAGCACTCTAAAAATAAGGATATAAATGCATGGATATGGAAAATCTAAATCAGTCTGTGGCTTGGGCTGTGATATTTAGTGGGGTTTTTCTGTGGGTGGGAATGCTCACCGGAGTATGGAAATATTATCAAATACGACATTCTGAACAAGCGCGGGCACATTATTATGTGGATATTGCACATAGAAGCAGTTTGCTCTATGCACCAGCCAGTCTGATTATTGCAGTTTTGGCTTATTTTTCTGTATGGAGTGAAGGGCTTAATTTTATTTTCGTATTGATCAATCTTTTATTTTTTAGCTTTTCAATTTTGAGCTACATACTGCATGGTTGGCTGAAAGATACCACCAATCAGTTTAAGCAGCCCCATCAAATGGGACGTTGGCATTTACCGAAATGGATGCTGACCAGTGCAATGGTTTTATTGGTGATCGGGGAGTTGGGTGCCACAGCAGGATTATTGCTTGGTACAGTCATGGGGTTGGGAATGTTTTAATTGGATGATTGCTATTTGATATAAGTTTTTGATTATTGGTTATTATTGTTCTTTTTTAAAGATGGGTGATAGTTCACCCATCTTTTATTCTGTAGAAGTATTCTGCTTCTGTTGGCGATATTTCTGATCGACCACGGCCCACACATAGAAAGCTACCGATACGATAAAAGCATACATAAAGTATTCAGGTTTTAAATCGCCTTGGATCAAACCATGAATAATCAACGTCACAAGCAGAGCAACAGTGGTACTCAAATAAGTGACCATATTTTTATTTGCTTTTAGAGCGTTAATGAAGATTTCTTTATTGAAATGTAATGATAACATCTCCACCCCTCCTGTTATTGATTGACTTAAACCTAATTGTTTTAGTCAGATTAGTTTCTATTGTTGTACTTCTTATTTCATATCATTTCAAGCGGCAATGTCATTATTTTGTAATAAAAGCATGGTAGTGCATAATTTAATATGATTACTTTATTCAAAATGGAAATATTGCATATTTTTTGAACAGATGTGTATATCCCCATCCATTCTAGCAACGCCAGAAATGTGTAGAAGTTCAACAATAACTGGAATAAAAGAAGCAATATCGATGCCAGTCTGAAACTGCATCCATGTATGAGGTGGGATCGCCGGGAGAATCAGCCTCATGGTGCTGATCTGAATTATATTTTTTAACAAACTTTAATATAGTGATGTAGATGTAAACAATAAAACACTGTTTGGGTAAAACAAGTCATTTTATTGATCACGCTTAAAATCAGGTTTGGGTAAAACCAGATTTTAATCACATCAACATCAGTTATTTTCTAACTTTGTCGATTACGATAGCAATAATCAGCACAATAAGAGATGGAATGAGCCATGCTAAATTTTGTGCATTGAGCGGTAAATTTTGAATAAAGCCAGGTAAGTAGGAATCCAGACCGGCAACTTTTAGTGCATCAAAAATACCAAACAGGAACGCAACCGCGGTCACTGGAGCAACCACAAAAGCAGGTTTATTGAAAAACTTCCAGAAGAAGCTCAGCAGAATCACCGCAATTGCTGGCGGATAGATGGCACTTAATACCGGTACAGACACTGCAATCAGTTTGGTTAAACCCAGGTTTGAAATGATGAAAGAGAATCCCACCAAAATGAACACTAAAATTTTATAAGGAATTTTAGTCAGTTCAGAGAAGTATTCTGCACATGCACAAGTTAAACCAATGGCTGTAACCATACAGGCCAGGAAAATCATGCCGGTTAAGAATAGAGAGCCAATATCACCAAACGCATGTTGCACATAGGCATGCAGGATCACTGCACCATTTGCTGCATTTGGAGCGACTTCATGACTGCCTAAACCGAGCTTAAACAGGCTTAAATAAACCAGTGTCAAACCTACACCTGAAATCAGGCTGGCAATGACCGCATATTTGGTGACCAGTTTTTTATCCGTTACACCACGTGAATGAATCGCGTGAATAATGACAATACCAAAAACCAATGCACCCAAGGTATCCATGGTTAAGTAACCATTGACAAAACCTTCAGAAACAGGCGCAGTTACATAGTTATCAATGGCTGGTGGAATGAATCCGGCAGGAATTGCAAACGCAGCGATACCCAACACAGCCAAAGAAATGATCTTTAAAGGTGCAAGGAAGTGGCCCACAGTGTCGAGCAGTTTATTTGGGTATAAGGAAATAGCGGTCACAACGGCAAAATAAATTGCACTATAAATAAGCAGACTACTACTTGATGTACCAAAATAAGAAGAAAAACCGATTTCATAAGAAACCGTTGGTGTACGAGGTGTTGCGAATAAAGGACCTACAGCTAAGTAACACACGATTGTTAAAATCAGACTGGCGATTTTACCTAAAGGCGAACTTAAATTCTGGATCGATCCTTCTACACGTGACAGTGCCATAATGGTGATAACAGGCAGACCAACTGCGGTAATCAAAAAACCTAAAGCAGCTAACCATACATGTTCACCCGCTTGTTGAGCGACAATCGGTGGAAAGATAATATTGCCCGCACCAATAAAAAGTGCAAAGGTCATAAAACCTAAAGCAACAATATCCCGTGTACGGAGATTTGTCATAAAAAAGGGAGAGGAATTGAACAAAAAAGCAATTCTAGAGGATATCCATGCGTTTTTGTAGTTTATTTTATGAAGCCTATGAGGCGTAGAGGTTTAGCAAAAAACCAAAATGAACAACCGGAAAAATTTAATTTTATTTATATATTTGATTAGTCATTAAAAAATTATAAATTATAAAATAATATTCTTTGTTAGTAAGTTAAGGAAATTTCGACTCTTTTAAAATAACCATTTAAATGTATATAAATCAATCACACAGTTGACTAAAAATGGTCAAAACCATGCTGTTTATTTGCTCAAATTAAACAAAATAAAAGTAAAAGGACTATAATCATAAGCCTTATTCTTGAGGATGATGCAATGAAGGCTTCCACTATTACCATTAAAACTGAGCAAGACTTAGAGAAACTCCGTATTTCCGGGCGTCTGGCTGCTCAGGTTTTGGAAATGATAGGGAAGTATGTCAAGCCGGGTGTAAGCACAGAGTACCTGGATGACATCTGCAATGACTTCATTGTGAATACCTTGAAAGTGATTCCAGCCAATGTCGGTTATTATGGTTATACCAAAACCACCTGTATTTCTCCGAATGAAGTGGTGTGTCATGGTATTCCATCTGCCACTACCATTTTGCAGGATGGGGACATCATCAATATCGATGTAGCGATCATTAAAGATGGTTATTTTGGTGATACCAGCCGGATGTATTATGTTGGTAGCGTTAAGCCTGAAGCCAAAAAACTGGTGGAAACCACTTATGAGGCAATGGTTGCCGGGATTCATGCAGTGAAACCGGGTGCAACTTTAGGTGATATCGGTTTTGCCATTCAGTCGGTTGCGCACCGTGAGGGCTATAGCATCGTGCGGGAATACTGTGGGCACGGTATTGGTAAGGTCTATCACGAACAACCGAATGTGCTGCATTATGGCCAACCTGGTCAAGGTCTGATCCTTAAAAAAGGCATGGTGTTTACTATTGAACCTATGGTCAATGCAGGCAAGCCGAAAGTGAAAGAGCTTAAAGATGGCTGGACTGTGGTAACGGCTGACCGTTCTTTGACTGCACAGTGGGAGCATATGGTGGCTGTAACTGATAACGGTTTTGAGCTTTTGTCTCCTTGGCCAGAAGGTACCGATTCATATCCTGAAATTTAAGTGATAAGTGTTAAATGAAATAGGTAGTTTTATACTTTGGTATAGATTGGTTTACTTTATGTACAGATAAAGTTTTAAAATCTATTATGTATTCTTGTAAGCTTTTGATTTAAATTAAAAAGATCATTTCGGCATTTTTTTGTAATATATTTTATATATTAGATTTTAATGATTTTTTTTTGTACTATACATATATAGATTCTAGCTGTAGTTTCTTATTTAAAGTTTATAAGCTTATCCACCTCGGATAAGCTTTTTTTTGCCTAAAATTCGGTATTAGTCAAGTGAATTTTATATTTTTGTGACAAGGTTTGCATTTTTTGTGGTCTGGCAATTGATAACTCAAAGCCATCTATTGATAGTCTGAATACTGTTCTGACATTTCTTTTCTATATAGATGCCCGAAAGCATTAATGTTTACTGAGCTGTTCTACCAGATAATCAATAAATACACGTACGGCGGGTAACAAGCCGCGGCGTGAAGGATACACTGCGTGGAAAATACCATGCGGTGCTTTCCAGTCCGGCAGTACACGTACCAGTTCACCGCTTTGCACATAATCTTCAACAATGCTGTCGGGTAGTAACACAATCCCGCAATTTTGTCGTGCCAGTTGTGCCAGCATCATCAAGTCAGATCCCATCACCATGGGATTGACCTTGATTTTTTTCTGCCGGTTTTGATTGTCATGCACCACAATATATTGGTCTAAATGCTCATCCGCCATGCTGAGGATATGATGCTGGCTTAAATCTTCCGGCTGTTTTAGGTCGCCAAATTCATTCAGATAGGCCTGGCTGGCAAACAGGTGCTGTTCTATATGTTCAAATTTGCGTAAAACCAGATTTGGGTCATCATCCAGATTGGAACGTACCCGCAGTGCCACATCAATGCCTTCATTAATGATATCGACACGGCGATTACTGACAATGAGCTGCACTTTAATTTCAGGATAGGTTTTCAGGAATTTTGGCAGAATCTTGGCAATTTCATTTTGCGCAATTGAAACTGGCAGGCTGACTTTGATTACACCGCGCGGCTGAATACTCAGATGATCCACCAGATCATGGGCCGCTTGTGCCGCATTCATCATGACTTGAGCATGGCGATAAATATTCATGCCAATGTCGGTTACGGCAAAATGACGGGAACTACGCTGAATCAGCCGCACGCCTAAATGTTCTTCCAGATTATAAACGCGACGACTTAATTTTGATTTTGGGATATCGGTAGCCCGTTCTGCTGCACTAAATCCTCCATGTTCAACAACTAGGGCAAAGCAATAAAAATCATCAAGATCAGACAGCATTTAAAAATTCCATTAATGCAACAATAAGCTGATTAAAAGTTTATTGTTGCATTATGTCAATGCCTGCTGGAAGGTTTTGTTATTTAACAAAATGCTTTAACGCGATTGGAGTAAATTTTCTTTGAGATAGTGCATGCCTTGAGTGGCGGTCATCGCGATTTTCTGGAATTGAGCAGGGAGTTGCTGCTGATCAGCCTTGGGGTCAATATAGTAAGCGCTACACTTCGCTGGAATTTCATGGATTAAACCTGCCACCGGATAAACCTGTAGACTGGTACCAATCACAATAAAAATATCTGCATCCTGTACGCAGTCTTGTGCATCGGTATAAGCGGGCACGGCCTCGCCAAACCAGACCACATGTGGACGTAAGGGATAGCCATCCTTGCAGAAGTGTTTTTTCAGATCTAGCTCGGCACCTTCCACCGGATAGAATTCAGTGCTGTATTGACAGTTTGGACCCGAGCTTTTAGCCAGACGAATATTGCCATGTAGATGAATGACCTGGCTGCTTCCGGCACGTTCATGCAAATCATCAATGTTTTGGGTAATGACATGCACATCAAAACCATCTTCAAGTTCGGCAATCAGCTGATGCGCGGCATTCGGCTGGGCAGCCAGAATATTTTTGCG
>NZ_DJDC01000018.1:0-1453 GCF_002430855.1 Acinetobacter sp. UBA5934
CTAAAAGAAGTCACTGCGAAGAGCGCCTGTGGCACTAAAATAATTGTTGAACAGGTTTTTGAAAAGATTTTAAATCAAGCAGGTTTAATCTGGTTGCCCTTACCCAAAATAGTGATTACGGAAAAAATTATTGATTTAAATGAAAATAATTTTTTTACTCATCCTGCAACAGGAAAAGTTTTTGAGGTAATGAACGAAAAAGAACGATTTAAGTTCAAAAGAAAGACTCAACCTTTATATTGAGCATATTTTTTAAAACAAAAAACTCATAAAATTTATTTATACAGTATTTTCTAAAATCAAAATAAAAAAAAGTTCAGCTAGCAAGCTGAATTTATTTAGAATAAATATTTTTACCTTCTGAAATATTTCAATTAAAATAATTTAAATTGATTGAATGATTTTATTCGCCAAGTTGATTTTACATTTAAAATAAGCACAGCTTGACATTGCTTTCGGATTATAATGGCTCTTTTAGAGCAGCATTAAGCTGAAAATGAACAAAAGAGATTTCAAGGCGCTGGATTTGGGTCCAACTGGAAAAGCTATTCTTCAAAGCTCTCTGATCTCTGATTTATAATCTCTAAAAAGTTATATCGCCTTAAAAACCTCTATTGCGCGTTTTCTCGATTGGCTTAAATCCACAATGGCTTGCGGGTAATTTAATGCTTGATCATGTTCATAAGCATACGGTTCATGAATTTTTTTTGCATTCAGATGCGCCAATTCCGGTACCCAGGTCCGTATATAATCGCCATTTTTATCAAATCTTTGTGATTGCGAGACAGGATTGAAAATTCGGAAATAGGGCGCTGAATCTGTGCCTGTTGAAGCACACCACTGCCAGCCACCATTATTGGCTGCCAAATTGCCATCAATTAAATGCTGCATAAACCATTTTTCACCCAGACGCCAATCAATCAGCAGGTTCTTGGTTAAAAACATAGCAGTAATCATGCGTACCCGATTATGCATCCATCCGGTTTGCAGCATTTGACGCATGCCTGCATCAACAATCGGAATTCCAGTTTGCCCTTGCTGCCAGGTAAGCAGGTCTTGTTCAGCGTGTCGCCATTGAATCTTTTGAGTATTGCTTTTAAAAGGCTGATGTTTGGACACAGCAGGAAATTGATAAAGAATATGTTGATAAAACTCACGCCATAACAATTCATCTAGCCAGGTTTGTTGTCCTATATTGTCTATATGGAAATAGCCATTTTGCTTTCTAAACACAGCTTGTAAGCACTGCCTGATTGAAACTGCACCGATATTTAAATAGGGAGATAGTTGACTGGTTGAATTGAGATGAGGGAAATCACGCTCTTGTTGATAATATTCCAGTTTAGAGTCAATAAAATTGTCTAAAATTTCCAGCGCATAATCTTCAGTCACCGGCCAAAGTTGCTGTAGTTGATCCGAGGCAGGACTTTGCATATAGGTGGATGCACTGATG
>NZ_DJDC01000018.1:1525-2636 GCF_002430855.1 Acinetobacter sp. UBA5934
GATGTTTGTATTTTCTAGCTCCAGGTTCAGCTCTATTTTTTTCTGCTGTGCGATTGCCGGATAGCCTTGCGGTAGGCTGATGCTGAGTAGTTCATAGCAACGCTTTTTAAAAGCACTAAACACTTGATATGGCTGATTGGATTTATTGCAGATTGAACCGACAGGAAAAATGGTCTGATCATGATAAAGCTCAAGCGAAATCTGATGCTTTGCCAGATTTTTTTTCGTTTGGGCATCTCTGTTTAATTCATTGACCCCAACTTCAATATTGGCATGTACAGCGTCAATGCCAAGTCGCAGACAAAGCTGCCGCATTTCATCGGGGACTTCCTTCCATAAAGGAATGCATTTGATCAGCAGAGGAATATTCAGTTGATTCAGCTGCGATTTGAGCGTTTCCAGTTGGCGTAAATACAATATTTGTTTGGCCGGACTGTCATGATGTCGTTGCCATTGCTCAGGTGAGAGCACCGCCAAAGCAATACAGTTTCCAGATTGAGTCGCATGCCAAAGCGCAGCATGATCGTGTATACGCAAGTCTTGACGAAACCATATCAATTGCATAGAACAAGGATGCCTTATTTTCAGTTAAATCATTAAATTATAAATAAGAAGAATAGCAATATGCTTTAAATATTGCATCAATCTCTCAGTTTTAAAGTTCAGGATTAGCGGATTCGTCTTGATCTGCCAAACGTGCCATGAATTGCCTGAAATCAGCACCGGATGGCGCTTGATAAACTCTTAAACCAAATTCCGGGACAATGGCAATCAAATGATCAAAGATATCAGACTGGATCGCTTCATAATCCTTCCATACCGTTGTATTTGCAAAAGCATAAATTTCCAGTGGTAAACCCTCACTGGTCGGTTGTAATTGTCGAATAATCAGCGATTGATTCTGCGCGATGCCGGAATGCTGTTTTAAGTAAAACTCAACATAAGCGCGGAAGGTCCCTAAATTGGTTAAACGGCGCTGATTGTATAAAGATTGGTTCGAGAGTTGCTGGTTAAAGCTTTCTAGTTCGTTATGTTTGCTATTTAAATATTGATCCAGCAATAAAAATTCTTTCAGCTTTTGCTGTTCAGCCGGGGTCATAAAATGCACACT
>NZ_DJDC01000120.1:0-7254 GCF_002430855.1 Acinetobacter sp. UBA5934
CGGTACTGACCGGAACTTTATTGACCTTTGAGTTACCGCACCAGATGAACTTCTTTGCCATCGCCATTCCCGGTGTAATTGCCGCCCTGGCCATCTTCCTGGTGAATCTGAAAACCTCGGTCGATGGAGATGCGGCTCAGAAGAATTTAGCAAATGTCAGTACATTGGCTGAAAAGACCCATTAATTGCACCGCTTTAATTATTAAGAATTATCAATTTTAACTGAGTCTTGAGATAGCCCATTTTTAAGCTATCTCCAGTCTAACTTTATCTAAAATAAGTGAGATTAGGATGATCACACCTGCATTTAAATTTAAATTCAGTCTTTTAACCATGGCAATGTTCACCCTGCCAACCGTTGCAGTCGCGAGTGACAAAACTGAAATTGAACAGTTACGTCAGGAAGTAAAAGATTTACGTAGCTTGATTGAACAGCAACAAATGACATCTTCCAAGATTAATCATCCTTTAACCGCTCAGCCAGAGGCAAAGATTACGAATGCACCAGCTCAAGCATCAAAAAATGCAAACAGCTTTAAGTTTTATGGCAATGTCCGTGCGGATGCCTCCTATCAGGCAGAAGGCAGCGCGGCAGATCGACTGTATAACAACATTAATAAAGTGCCTCTAAAAGGGAATGGCGAAAATAGTGACCGATTGAAATCGACACTGGCTGCAACACGTCTGGGACTGGATATCAATCATCAGGTCAATGCCAAAACGCTGAATGCCAAACTTGAAGTCGACTTCTTGGGCGGTACAAATTCAGATAACTTGCGCATACGCCATGCTTATTTAAATTATGGCAACTGGCTGGTCGGACAAACTTGGTCCAACTTTGCCATTCCGGATTATATGCCAGAAACCATTGATGCCTTGGGTTATGTGGGCGGTGCAGTGAAACGTACGCCACAACTGCGGTACCAGTATCAGTTCAGTCCTGAAACAGCCCTAATCCTGGCGGCAGAAGACCCCAAAGATGCCAGCTCCAATATGCGCTTGCCAGCGTTGAGTGCACGTTTAAATCAACAATTGGGAAATAATGCCAAAATGAGTTTACGTGCCATGGCCGATGAAAAACGCACCATGAATGATAAAACTACGGCGTGGGGAATAGGCTTAGGGCTTCAATATAAAGTCAATGACAGCAATACCTTAAAAGCAGATTATTACCATGTAAAAGGGGATAGCAGTTTTGTATCCTGGAGCAATCCGGGTGTGAGTAAAAATGCTGCCGGTGACATACTGGATGAAAATGAATTTGATTCCATTTCCTTGGGCCTGACTACGCAATGGAACAGTCAATGGCGCAGTACATTAGGCTATGGCTATATGAAAGCCGATGTGAGTGAAGCTTATAAACAGGGTGTCGTTAATTTAACTGAAATCAATAAAGCGCTTTGGCAAGGTTGGGCGAATGTTTTTTATAGTCCGACCCAGCCATTAAGCTTTGGTGTGGAATATGTTTATGGTGAGCGTAAGGCAGTTATTGCAGCGCCAAATGGCAGTGATGGCGGTGAAGATAACCGCGTTAATCTGGTGGCGATATATAACTTTTAATGAGTCATAAACTTAGGGAATAATATAATTTATTATTCCCTCATTCTTATTAGAATAAAAAAATTTAAACACTACTTTTCAAGCTGTTCATTTGGGCATTCAAATGAGCTTGAAAGCACCGATTTGCATGCCAATGATTGACGGTCCTATGGCAACTCAAAGTGGCTTAGTATTCTTTGCAGCAACGCAAGATTATTACTTACGCTCTTTTAACTCGTTTATCCATGTCAGCAGGCATTGGCTTTCGTTTATTAAGGAAATGCGTTTGAAATACACTTTTGTAGTTATTGGCGGAATTATTTCATCCACCTTGCTGACTTTGGTATTGCTGCTAGTGCTTTATCGATGGATGAATAGCAGTCAACACAACCTATCTTTAGAATCCACAAAACCTTCTTAAAATGAAAAAATGCATAAGGTAATTAATCGGTTTGCCTTGTGCATATAGGTTCAAATCAATTTTCAACAAATCAAGAGCAGCCTATATTCACCAGCTTCACTAGGTGCTCTATGCACACAGGGCAAGACCGCTTGTGTGGGATGATCAACTGCCAAGCGCCAAAGATGTCCCACACCCAGATTAATTGGGGTGGCATCTTCAGGTGCTTGGTAATGAAGATCAAAGAAATACTCTGCTAAAAAGTTCTCAAATTCAGCTTCAGGACCGTCAAACAGTTCTTTTAATTTTGCTCGAATTTCGGGTATTAAAATTTTCTGTATCGCTTGTTCATTCGGCAAAATGTCACTGGCCGCGCCGTAGTAGGTACATAAAAAGGTATCCGTTGCGATCGGTGAGCGATCTACATGGTAGGAATAGACATCTGTAGAAATGAAATCGAATTCATCATCCCGTTCATAACTTTTCAGTAAATTCAGCGAGGGGGATGCACCACATTCAGTGAGGCGCTCAATATCTTTGATAATGACTTCTCGTGCCACTATACCTTGTTCTGATAGTTGTAAGGCTTGTAAGTCTTCAACTGTAATTTCAGTAATATTCTCAATTAATTCCAGTTGATTCACGATTTCCTGAAAATCGCCGTGTAATTGTCTAGACCAGCACACCGCATTGGTATCGCCTTGAAGCTGTAAATCAATCAGGTCAGAAAATGTCGATACGACTTGAATGTGTTTGTGGTTAGAGAAGGGAGGTTGCATCGAGAAATAAAATAAAAAAATTATTTATTATTATATACGCTTAGCTATTTTTATAACGACCTATTTAGATACATTTAGACAGGGTGAATATGTTGATATTTTCTAAGTTTGAGATGAGCTAAATTCATTTTGGTGATTTTATATGCTGTAGATCATGACTGCTCTTATTTACTCAGATCATAAAATTTAAATGCCTTATAGAGAGAAGTTTTTTATCTCCTATACAGAATTAAATTGATGTATTTTAAAGCCAATTTTCTAAACATCTGTTTTAGCTTTTTCGATATATTTTTTTATGAATTATTGTATTTTATACATTTTTTATAATTAATCAGACAAATTAAAAATCCTTATTCTCCACCATTTTATATTGGTTAAATTGAATTAACTTATCCAAGAGAGGGAATTCTTCTTTTCTATCTTGCATCTCTCGTCAATACAATAAAACCCTAAACATGAATTTTATTCATTTTTGTGTGAGTCTAAATCATTTTTATTCATCTTATAGTTAGGGTATAAATTCTCTCATACAGAAATTTTGGTTTTATCTAAAAAATTAGGGTAGTAGATCACCATGAGTAAAGAGTTTGCCTGTTCAATTAAACGCATTCGTTTTGACGAAAACTATCAACCCGCAAATAACACCCGTTTAACCACAAACTTCGCCAATTTGGCACGTGGTGAAAGCCGTGAAGAGAATCTTCGTCGAACTTTAGCGATGATCAACAACCGTTTTAATAGTTTGGCCAGTTGTGACAATCCGAAAGGCGACCGCTATTCACTTGAAATCGATATTATTTCTGCTGAACTCGACGTTGAAGGCAAGGGCCACACTTTTCCGTTCATTGAAATGCTCAAAAGCACCATTACTGACCACCAAACCAATCAACGTATTGAAGGCATGATTGGGAATAGCTTTTCATCTTATGTACGTGATTATGACTTTAGCGTTGTCTTACCAGAATTGGACTGTAAAACTGGCGAGAAACCAGAAAACTTTGGTGACTTACACGGCAAGCTTTATCAACACTTAATTCATTCAGAAGTCTTCAAAGCTGAGTTCAAGAAACAGCCTGTCATCTGTCTCAGTGTTTCGACTACTAAAACCTATTACCGTACAGCACATGTACATCCTGTATTAGGTGTGGAATATAAAAATGATGAATATTCGCGTACAGATGAATATTTCAAAAAAATGGGCTTAACCGTACGTTATTTCAAACCTGAAAATGGCAATGCACCATTGGCATTCTACTTTGCAGGCGACTTGTTGCGTGACTATAGCGATTTCGAGCTGATCAGTGCGATCAGCACCATGGAAACTTTCCAAAAGATTTATCGTCCTGAAATCTACAACACAAATTCAGCTGCAGGTTTAGTTTATCAGCCAAGTTTGAAATATCAGGATTATTCATTGACTCAAATTGTTTATGACCGTGAAGAGCGTGGTCAACTTGCAGTGAAACAAGGCAAATGGACTGAAGAAAACTTTATCAAGCCTTATAAAGACGTTCTTGAGCAATGGGCTGCCGAGTTCAAGATCAAAAACACTGCTGACCAACAACACGCTGCCTGATTCCCAGCATAGATTAACGAAAATAGAGATAGAAGATTAGACATGGCCATTTTATTACCGACTTCAACTGCGGGCAGCTTACCGAAACCATCTTGGCTCGCTGAACCTGAAAAACTTTGGTCACCCTGGAAATTGGAAGGTGAGCAATTACTGGAAGCAAAACGAGATGCTTTAAGTCTATCACTGCATGAGCAGCTGCAAGCTGGCATTGATATTGTCAGCGATGGCGAACAAACCCGTCAGCACTTTGTGACCACATTCATTGAACACCTTGAAGGGGTTGACTTTGAGAAGCGAGAAACGGTTCAAATCCGTAAGCGTTACGATGCCAGTGTGCCATCAGTGGTTGGCGCCGTATCTCGTAAGAAACCTGTGTTTGTGGATGATGCGAAGTTCTTACGCAGCCAAACCAATCAACCAATCAAATGGGCTTTGCCTGGTCCAATGACTATGATCGATACGCTGTATGATGGCCACTATAAGAGTCGGGAAAAACTGGCTTGGGAATTTGCCAAAATCCTGAATCAAGAAGCGCTTGAACTGGAAGCGGCAGGGGTAGACATCATCCAGTTTGATGAACCTGCATTTAATGTGTTCTTTGATGAAGTCAATGACTGGGGCGTCGCGACTTTAGAGCGCGCACTTGAAGGTCTGAAATGTGAAACTGCGGTACATATTTGTTATGGTTACGGCATTAAAGCTAATACTGATTGGAAAAAGACTTTGGGTTCTGAATGGCGTCAATATGAAAAAGCCTTTCCTAAATTGCAACAGTCTAAAATCGACATTGTGTCACTTGAATGTCAAAACTCACGTGTGCCGATGGATTTGATTGAACTGATTCGTGGCAAGAAAGTGATGGTCGGTGCCATTGATGTGGCAACCAATCAAATCGAAACGGCTGAAGAAGTTGCAGATACTTTACGTAAGGCGCTTCAGTTTGTGGATGCTGACAAACTTTATCCCTCAACCAACTGCGGCATGGCACCTTTATCACGTCAAGTTGCACAAAGCAAACTTCATGCCTTAAGTGCAGGTGCTGCGATGGTTCGTCAAGAACTCATAGCGTAATTTTGCGCCGTCGCAAAATAAGGGAAGGGTGCAGTATTATTCGATTCAATCATTTTGATGAATCGAATAATGAATCGCCCTGACTTTAGCGAGAAACAAGTGATAATCAAATTTGAGATTTAAGAGATGATTGAAGCAACTGACTTTAGAAATGCAATGTCTTTGTTAACGACCGCAGTAAATGTAATTACAACAAAGGGCGCAACAGGTGTTCATGGATTTACTGCTTCGGCAGTATGCAGTGTGACAGATACACCCCCGACATTACTGGTCTGTATGAATCAATCATCTCGCTCACATGCACATTTTATCGAGAATAAAATTCTGTCAGTGAATGTATTGTGTGCACAGCATGAGCAGATTTCGAATGCATTTGCCTCTAGTAAATTCAGTTCTGAAGAACGCTTTAAATTGGGTTCCTGGACAACACTAGAAACCGGTTCACCTGTGTTTGAAGATGCATTGGTGAGTTTTGATTGTCACATTGAACAAATTCAGGAAGTTGGCACGCATAGTATTTTTATATGCCGTGTTGTCGCGATCCACCAAAGTCAGCAAGAGGAAAGTTTGGTCTATTTTAACCGTGCTTACCATCAAGTCGGTCAATTAGAATTCGCTTAACCGTCTATTACTTCAATATTCAATTCTTTAGAAGTCAGCATATTGTGGAATTAATCATTTTTTTAGCCATTGGTGCGCTAGCAGGATTTGCTGCTGGGCTATTTGGTGTGGGTGGTGGAACCATCATCGTGCCACTATTATTTATCGTTTTTACCCAGATGGATTACAGTGCTGATGTCATTATGCATTTGGCATTAGGTACATCATTAGCGACAATCGTCGTCACATCGATTAGCTCGCTCATGGCACACCATAAAAATGGTGCAGTGATGTGGCCGGTATTTAAAAACTTAGCACCACCTATGGTGATTGGCTGTTTTGCCGGAGCTGCGATTGCAGGATGGCTCTCAGGAATACATCTTCAACTCATTGTTGGTTTATTCTTGATTTGGGTGGCTTATACCATGTTCATGGGGGCTAAAAAGACCGTAGACTCAAGCAGAACACTGCCTTCAATAGGTAAACAAGTTGCTGCGGGTTCTGTGATTGGTGTGGCTTCAGCGATTTTTGGTATTGGTGGAGGAAGCTTAACAGTTCCTTATCTCAACCGTTATGGTGTCATCATGCAAAAAGCCGTCGGAACATCTGCTGCTTGTGGTTTACCGATTGCCATTACTGGTGCTTTAGGTTTTATGATTTTTGGTATGAAAGCACATGCTGCTGTTCCCAACAGTATTGGCTATATACATACTTATGCATTCTTTGGCATTAGCCTTATGAGTTTCTTTACAGCAAAGTTTGGTGCAAAAGCAGCGCATGCGCTATCACCGCAAATGCTGAAAAAATGTTTTGCAGTATTGCTGAGTATCGTTGGATGTTTTTTCCTTTTTAAAGGGCTAAGTTGAGAAATATTCAATTGGTTTAATAGATTTAAAAAGCCCACTTTATGTATGTGGGCTTATCTATTAATAGAGTTTGCGATTCAATCTGAATATTGGCTAGTAGATATGCTTTAAAATTTAAAAGATTTCATGGTGTACAGCATAGGGTATAAACATGGACATGAGAAATCCAAATCAAACAACAGAATAATTAGATTTCCATTTGAAAGTTTTTTCTAGATGAATTTTCTTAATAGCAAACCTAATAAAGTTTATGAACTATTTCAAAGGTCAACATATCACTACGTTATAGAAAACAAATAATGAATTAAGTTATTGAAATATAATTAAAGCAGAAGATAGATGCAGTTATGGTTAGGTGTAAACGGTATTTAACATAATATACATTATACGAAATAACATTGTAAGCCCAAAATAGAAATGTCC
>NZ_DJDC01000120.1:7449-13795 GCF_002430855.1 Acinetobacter sp. UBA5934
TTAGCGGACGGTTTGATATGTTGGTGTCTATGTCGGATAAAGAACTTAAACGATTGTCGATCTTGCAGGAAATCTGTGATCAACGCATAACTCAATCCCAAGCTGCTCAGCTACTGCATATTTCAGAACGTCAGATCAGACGCTTACTGCAAAAATACGAAGCTCAAGGTCCCGCTGCATTAGCCCATGCCGGTCGTGGCCAAACCAGCAATTCCAGGCTTCCTGAAGAGATCAGACTCAAGTGCCTCAATCTGGTCGCTGAACAATTCCATGGTTTCGGACCAACTTTAGCCCATGAAAAGCTGACTAGCGTTTATGGCTTTAATATTTCAGTAGAAACCCTGCGTTCCTGGATGATTGCAGCCGATTTATGGATTCCTCGCGCCAAGCGCCTGAAACGCCCGTATCAGCCTCGATATAACCGGGATTGTTATGGTGAACTGATCCAAATTGATGGCTCACATCATGACTGGTTTGAAGGACGAGCACCTAAATGCTGTTTACTGGTGTTTATTGATGATGCCACAGGAAAATTGCAGCATTTACGCTTCTGTGAATCAGAATCAACCTTTGACTATATGATTTCAACACGCCTGTATGTTGAACAGCACGGTAAGCCCTTAGCGTTTTACAGCGATAAACATTCAGTGTTTAGGGTAAATCAAAGCAGTAAGAAAGACACCAGGATTACCCAGTTTGGACGCGTACTCAGTACCCTCAAAATCGATATCATCTTCGCTAACTCACCCCAGGCCAAAGGTCGTGTGGAACGAGCGAATAGAACACTTCAGGATCGTCTGATTAAGGAGATGCGCCTGGAAGGTATCAATTCGATTGCAGATGCGAATAAGTGGTTGCCCTGCTTTATTGAGCAATTTAATCGTAAATTTGCCAAGATGGCTTTTAATCCCAAGGATCTACACCGGACTGTCACTGAAACAGCCGAAGAGTTAGATGATGTTTTTACCTGGCGTGAACCACGCAGAGTGACGAAAAGCCTGACCATTACTTATGATAAATGTGTATATCTCCTGGAGAATACAGAAGAAAATCAGAGGTTGATCGGCAAGTATCTTGAATTTCTAGAATACCCGGATGGTACTGTGGCCATCATGCATGAAAGTCGGAAGATCAATTACAGCATCTTCGATAAATTAAGTCAGCTGAACCAGCGAGAGATTGTTGAGAATAAACGGTTGGGTGCTGTTCTGAATCATATCCAACAGCAGCATGAAGAACTGGAACAGCAAAACAAACGCAATCGTTCTCAAAAGATGCCAAGCAGACGTGCACAGAAAACAGCAATTCAACAGCGAAATCTGAATCCTGTGCTTGACTTGGAAATGTCCATATAGGACATTTCTATTTGGTTATTAGGTAGGACATTTCTACTTGGGAATAACAAACATAACATAACTAAACTAGGAATGCACGCTTCATTAATGGCTGCAACTTGCTGCTTAAACAACTTCAATCTCTTTCTAGAGTGCTCTTATTCATATTCAACAATTAAACCGAAGCGCTGGTCCAAATTAATATGATACAGCTAGACTGTGCTGATAAATTTCTAAGCTATGCAAAATACTTTGCTCGTTTGCAACGGCAATATTCACCCGTATAACTGTTATATAAATATTTCACTTTTCTGTATCTGGAGATGCTCTGTTATATCGTTAATAATCAAACTAACAAATAGACAAATTGAGATAGTCTGATGAATGATCAAGTGTCGAAAAAGCAGCAAAAATATGCTGACAGTGAAATTTCAGATAAGGCTTTCAAACGAGCCATTATCTGGTTTGGAGTTTATGCTTTATTGTTCTGTATGGGTGTCGCATTCGCTGTTGGTGCAGATCATTCATATCTTTCCTAGTTTTAGATCTAAATAACTCAAGCGATAATCAGGCAGCCTGCATAATAGAAACATGCTGCCTTTGAGTTTAATGATATTGAATTTTAGTTTGTAGATATTCACCATAAACTGAAAGCTTTTCAAAAATATGTTCTGAATAAAACATATCCTCTATCAGTAATTGCGCGTGTTCAAAACCATATAAATCTAATATGTTCAATAATTTGGCATTCATTTTAGAAAGCTTTGTACAAAGTTGTATATATTCATCATTTTTATTCTTAAATACTAGCTGTAACATATTGATTTTACTTATATCTAAGTATTCAGCTTGATTTTCTAGTGCAATGATTTCAATCTGGACATGCAGAAAATCAGCTATTAGATTGATCAATTCTAAATTGATATTCAA
This sequence comes from Acinetobacter sp. UBA5934, assembly GCF_002430855.1. Taxonomy (NCBI): domain Bacteria; kingdom Pseudomonadati; phylum Pseudomonadota; class Gammaproteobacteria; order Moraxellales; family Moraxellaceae; genus Acinetobacter; species Acinetobacter sp. UBA5934. The sequence goes on from NZ_DJDC01000120.1 coordinate 9,714, forward strand.
ACGCGTAATACAGATAATTCTAGATACTTTTGAATTACATAAGCTATTGATTAAATTTGTATAAAATAAATCTTCCAGAGTCAGCTCTTCATTGTTTAATTGTATAAACAAGCCCAAGCTGTCCAATAATTCATCAAAATTTAAGCCAATATTACTTTGGTTAACCTGATAATAACGCGATAAAATGCTTAAAACCTGTTCATTCTCAGCTGTATGATAAATCACTTTTTGATTTAAATTAGCCAATATAAAGGGTGAAAATAGATAAGCTAAATCTTCAATGTGATCTGTAATTGGGTCTTGTATAATAGCAATCTGCCCTGCTTTTTCTATTTGTCTGAGCATTTTTGCTCTTAATAATGTCGCTTCCACATTTAAATATTTTTGCTTGAGTAATATTTCAATTTGTGGAGAAACTTCATATCCGGAAAGCAACTGATGAATCAAATTGAGTTGCGATATTTCAAACATGTGTAACTCCATTTCAATATTAGTACGTACATTTTCAGTATGCATCTGCATTTAAGTGTGAGCTAGTATTGCAAATATTCTTCAATTTAATAGATACAACATCCCTTATAAAATGTATAACAGATTCAATTTTTCATCTTATCTGTTATAAAAATAGTTTAATATTGATTAAATAGCGCTATATTTATATACAGACACTTTCTCTAAGTAATACGTCAATATGTATAAGTCGGAACAGCTTGCTCATCAATTAAGACAGTTAATTGAAAGTGGCACGTTAAAATCCCATGAAAAACTACCTTCTTTACGTGAACAAGTACAACTTTCCGGTTTTAGTCTGATTACCGTGATGAATGCTTATCAAGAGCTTGAATCTAGAGGCTTAATTTATGCAAAAGAAAAATCTGGATACTATGTCTCCAATACATTTGTCGATCACGCACAAAATGTACCTTTGATCGTTTCTTTAAATTCCAATATTGAAATCAATTCATTAATTTTTAAGTATCTTAAATCCATTCAAGGCGAACATATTGTTCCTTTTGGCTCAGCCTTCCCATCCAGTGATTTGGTCTATTCCAAAAAACTGACTCAAATTATGGGACAAATCGCGCGTAATAAAAAAAGTTATGATGCCATTGATAATTTACCTCCAGGAAATTTTTCATTACGCAAACTGATCGCCCAACGCTATTGTATGCAAGGTATACCTACAGATCCGGATGACATTGTCATTACATCTGGGGCTATGGATGCACTGAACTTGGCTTTACAAGCAATTGCCAAACCGGGTGACTATATTATTCTGCAACAAAATATTTTCTATGGTGCCTGGCAAGCGGCTGAACGCTTAGGCTTAAAAGTGGTCACTATTCCTGAACATTCCAAACATGGATTTGACCTAGAAGCCTTTGAGCATATTTTAAAAAATTATCCTGTAAAACTCTGCTGGTTCATGCTGAATAGCCATAACCCGGTAGGTTTTACCGTTTCAGAAGATATAAAGTTTCAAATTTCAAAATTACTGCATCAATATCAAGTTCATATGATTGAAGATGATGTATATGAAGAAATGTATTTTGGACATAACAAGCCTTTACCGATGACTTATTATGATCAAAATAATCTAGTCCTGCACTGCTCTTCTTTTTCAAAAACCTTGGGCGCGACGTTTCGGGTGGGTTGGGTGCATGCTGGAAAATACTCACAGTATATTCAGCATTTGCAATTAATGAGCACGATTTCGGTCAATTCTTTATTACAAAATACTTTAGTAGAATTTCTCTCCAATTTTCATTATGAAAAACATCTGCACAATCTGCGTAAAAATTTAAAACATAATAAATTATTATTTTATAGATATTTAGAGTTAAATTTACCCGTTGGATGTAAGGTGGAATATCATCCAGGTGGTTATTTCTTATGGCTCAAATTGCCTAAAAATGTAGATAGCATGCGCATTTATGAAAGCCTGATCCAGCAGAGAATTGGCATTGCACCTGGCCAGCTGTTTAATATCAGCGAACAAAAACAGCATTATTTAAGAATTAACTGTTCATTTGAATGGTCGGATTCAGTTCAACATTCACTCGATCAGCTTATTTCGACACTGCAAAATTTTATAGTAGATGAATAGTTTAAAATTGACAGTGAATGTTGTCATTAATATGCGGTAAAATAATGCATTGATCAGCATGATATGCATATGCTGTTCTCTATTAAGACAAAATGAAAAACAAAAATATAGGGAAATATAGGGCTAGAATTATATGGAATCGCAAAATTCTAAACGCATTCATGCATTCGATAATGATGTCATGAGTGATCTAGATGCCGTGGGTATCGCACAATTAATTCGCAACAAACAGGCTTCTGTAGAAGAAGTCACTGCAGCAGCAATTGCACGCGCACAACGTGTCAATCCTCATCTCAATGCGATTCAGCTGGAATGTTTTGAGCGGGCTTTAGCAAAGCCGCGTTTTAAACAGACAGGAATTTTTGCAGGTGTTCCCTTCTTTTTTAAAGACAATACCGATTACCAAGGCCTGGCAACTAATCATGGTTCTAAAGCAGTAAATGGTAAAACTGTATTAATTAATCCCAAAATCAGTCAGCAATTTTTAGATCAGGGCTTTGTCGTTTTAGGCAAAACGACACTACCAGAATTTGGTTTAAATGCGACCACCGAGTTTAAAGATGGCAGCGCAACTTTCAACCCATGGCATACTGACTATTCTTGCGGTGCATCTTCCGGTGGTTCGGCCGCCATGGTGGCCTCAGGTGTAGTGCCTATTGCGCATGCTAATGATGGTGGCGGTTCAATTCGCATCCCCGCTGCCTGCTGTGGTTTGATTGGTCTCAAACCCAGTCGTGGCCGTACCTTTGACAGCGATGCCGCGCGTTCTTTACCTATTAATATTATCAGTGAAGGTGTGGTAACCCGTAGTGTCCGGGATACCGCTTACTTTTATGCGGGTATGGAACAAAGATTTTATAATAAAAAATTGCCTAAAATCGGCTTAATCGAACAGCCTATTCAGCGCCGTTTACGCATTGGTCTGGTTACTCAATCCATCACTGGTCAAATTGATCAAGAAACATCCTTTACTCTCCACCAAACTGCAAAGTTACTTTCAGATTTGGGGCATCATGTTGAAGATTTCCAGTTGCCTATCTCCATTAGCTTTGTTGATGATTTTAGTGAATATTGGGGCTTTTTATCATTTATGCTGCAAACTTTTGGAAAAAAGGCGTTTGGATCTGGATTTAATGTTAAACAGCTGGATAACTTAACGGTAGGACTTGCCGGACTCTACAAAAAGAACTTTTACAAGACGCCGTTATTTTTATATCGCTTAAAAAAAATGCAGCAACAGTATCAAGAGGTTTTTAACCAATACGACGTACTCCTTTCACCTGTATTAGCCCATACGACGCCACAAATTGGTTATCTCTCGCCTCGGCTTCCATTTGATCAACTCTTTGACCGGATTCAGAATTACGTTACTTTTACTCCCATCCAGAATGTAGTTGGTGCACCAGGGATGTCGATCCCGATGGGCCAAACGCAAGTAGATGGCTTACCCATTAGCATGCAACTTTCTGCCAATATCGGTGATGAAAAAACCTTAATTGAATTGGCCTATGAAATTGAACAGGCAAAACCTTGGCGTAGAATTCAGGATGCTTGATTATAAAAGGAATAAGGAAGTGTTCGGCTTCCTTATTTCATAGCATATTAAATATAACTATTTATTAAACCTCTTTCATAATTACGAACCTCTTTTTATTTTTCTCTTGCGCTTGATTTTAAAGCCCTATTTAAAATCAAACTCAGGGAGAAATAAAAGGGACTTATGAAAAACCTCTATTGAACTTCAAACTCAATACGACGGTTTTTGCGACGTCCTTCTGCCGTGACATTATCAGCAACCGGTTGATATGAACCAAAGCCTTCTGCGGTTAAGTTTGCAGCTGCAATATTTTTCTCAATTAAATAGTTTTTAACTGCTGCTGCACGTTGTTGGCTTAAAAGCAGGTTTTTATTTGCATCACCAGAGCTATCGGTATGGCCAATCACCTTCACTTTTTTTCCACTCACCTTCTTTAGT
>NZ_DJDC01000120.1:13935-14984 GCF_002430855.1 Acinetobacter sp. UBA5934
ACCTTCTTTAGTGCCACTGACATTTCATCTAAAATTTTTATGCCAGATGCAGTTAACACGGCACTTCCAGATTCAAACTCAATAATACGATGCTTTAATGCAGCATCAATCATTTGTTGCTCAGCTTGGTTGACTGATAATCGTGTAGTTAAGTGATAAGGAGCAGATATAAGACCTTGCAATTTTGTAGTCATCGATTGAATATCATTAGGGTTACCCATTTTCCCGGATAAATCCATTTGTGTGCCACGTACGCTCAGTTTACCCTGTTTGACTTTCTTTAAATCCTCTGTAATGACATGACTAATCGCATTACTCCAGTCATTAGGCGCTGTGACAGTACGCACTTGAATCCTATCTACAATATTTTCCTGCCCATACGTGAGGTACATTTTATTTAAAATTTCTTGTTTAGTTGCGTCATTAGGTACCGCCCCTTCAATGACAATCGGCTCTGCATTAGCCATTACAGATAGACTTAAAAATAAAAAAGCCAACTGAAAAATATTTTTTATATATTGTTTTTTCATAATATTTTATTCATCAATAAAAGTTTGTCTAAACAGTTTCATGTTTTGAATCGTGCTAAATTGCTTTTTATTCATTATGGTGTAGCCCCAGCAGAATTCGTTGTATTTGCTTTGACTATAGTTACAGGGGCTGGAGCTGTCTGTGCTGAAACAACACGAACCGATTTATCATTTACCACCTGATCCACCAGTTGCATGCCGGCATAGCCGCGGCTCGAACCAATATGTCCTGAATTGCCACTAATCAAACGGAAATTCACTTTCACGGATAAATCAGGGTTTTGCTGGTCTTTCCAGATCATCTCAAAAGCATTGCCACGTTGAGTTCGCTGTGCATGATCAATGAGGCGATTAATACCATACTCACCCGGTTCATCAAAAATGGTATGCGTTTGTCCTTGTAAATCTACCGCCGTAATACGTGCACCAGGCATAGCTCCCTGATTTGGCCAGACAAAATTCACCCATTGTTGAATACCATTTTCATACACCATTCTTTGACCATCAATATCAATGGTA
>NZ_DJDC01000120.1:15141-15497 GCF_002430855.1 Acinetobacter sp. UBA5934
TGACCATCAATATCAATGGTATAAGAAAGCAATTGTGAATTTTCTAATGGATAAAACTGGAAATTTGATGAATTGACTGCCGCTGTTGCCATTGTTTGATTCAACTCACCGGTAGCCATGCCATTATTAGGTGCAACATAATTTTGAAAATTCACCACAAATTGCGGATTTAGACTAATCCCCAAATCTTTCCAGGTTTTAGAAGTTAAGAGATAGCCACGACGAATGATCAATGGATCGAGATTCTCTTTGACAAAGCGAGCAATACTGCCGTTTTCACCTAAAATCTGACTGATTTCCTGACGGGTTGCTTGTAAGCTCGCAGAAGGATTAAATGGATATTTTTGGCTTAAGTT
>NZ_DJDC01000120.1:15654-15882 GCF_002430855.1 Acinetobacter sp. UBA5934
TGGATATTTTTGGCTTAAGTTAGCGGTAAACGGTTGATTGGCTTGTATCATCCATAATTTATTCATTTCATGTTGGGCAGGAATCAATAAACAATCAAAAGATTGAGTTAATGGGCTCATCAACAATTTTTGTAAAACCTGCTGATCCGGCTCGTTTAGGCCGACAGTCATTTTTTCATCAATCATTTTTTGACTCTGATTAAAAACGGAGTTCTGATCATTAATTGT
>NZ_DJDC01000079.1:0-8386 GCF_002430855.1 Acinetobacter sp. UBA5934
ATGTAATTCATACAGGTATCAGATAATAAAAAAATCCCCGCTTCTTGCGGGGATTTTTTTTAAATTCCTATTCATATTATTAATATCCTTTGTTTGACTAATCACCTCAATTCTCTATTCTAATTATCTATAACCAATAGTTTTTATCTGTTTAAGGTTGGCAAAATCAATGCAAGAGGAGCTGGAAAATATAATTATTGAACAAATTTATGATGCTGCCTTGAATGCCAGCTTATGGCCTAAAGTGATTCAGCAAATTGTTCAATATACTCAAGGTCAGGCAGCTATTTTTACTGCTTTGGACCAATTAAACCCTGCCTATAACTTTGTTCATACTTACAATATTCCGCCGTGCAGTTTGGAAACCTATCAGCAGGAAAAAATAAGAATAATGAATCAAAAGTTACATTCGCCATTTTGGCTGCAATTGGGTGTTGGAAATGTTTCGAGTCAGAATTTAACGCAATATGCTCAGATCTTTGCTACAGATGAAGCTGTATTTTATGAAAAATGTTTAAAAGCGACTGGGGTGGGTTTTATTGCCAACCTATTGCTAGAGCACGGCGATCATCAATGGTCAGTATTGGGAATTCATCGCGGCAAACAGGATCAACCCTTTAGCCAGTATGAATTGGATATTCTAAAAAGATTGGGTATGCATTTACATAGAGCCTTGCAGATTCATAAACAATTGACTTTAGTTCGACTCAAAAACAAATATTTGTACCAAATTCTCAATGCAATTAAAACAGGCATTTTACTCATCGATATGAATCGGGAATTGTATTATCACAATCAGAAAGCACAGTATTTTTTCGAACAATCCAAGCTATTCGAACTTGATCAAAATAACCAGCTTAATGTAAGCAAGGTCTATCAATTAGATTTAGAGCACTTAATATCAAGCATTAAGCCAGAAGCTAATTACGCGAAAAAACAGGTAGGCGGGGTATTGGCGCTGGAAGATCAGCATGGACAAAAATTTATGCTAACCATTGCCCCTTTTAGCAGTCCGCGACATTTTACCGATTTAAAAGATCCTTTGAAGCCATATGCCATGCTATTTATTACTGAAACCGAACAGAAATATAAGCTGGCTTCAGCTTATCTCAAACAAATATATGGTCTATCTCACCGGGAATTTGAACTGTGTGAATTATTTATTAATGGCTGTAATTTGGAAAAAATTGCTGCACATTACCAATTGGCTCTAAGTTCTGTACGAACCTGGCTAAAAAATATCTATGCAAAAATGCAGTGTAAATCCCAGGCAGAATTTTTGTACAAGCTTATGGGAGTGAGCATCGATTTTGAGTATGCAAGTTAAAGATAAATAATAAAAAATTAAAATAATAAGAAAATTTTATCTTGGCACCACCGTTTAATATAAAAATATTTTTAACTATAAGCCTAGCCTTAGGGGGGGCTAAAGTATCAGGCGATGAAATAACTTTCTATTTATACGGTGTCATAAGAACTACAGAAAAGATGCAATTAAATCGCCATTTTCCAGGTTTTTTAATTGCATGCAGGTCGAGATTTCAATAAGAAATTAATTCATATCTTTTTGCAATTTGTCATTCGTTTTGGAATCAATTACTTTTCCTGAACGTGGATCACGTACCTGAATAAAATTTTCACCAATAAAAAATTTACGATTTTCTCCTGCTTGGTCCAGGCTAATCATGGAAGGATTATTCGGATCAAAACTAAAAGAGCCTTTTACCTTGGTCTCCTTGTTTTTTCCCTTACCCAAATATTCTTGGGTCAATTCATAGGTTTTATCTGCTTTTAATTCCAGTTCGGTTTCAATACCTTCGCAGTCAGCGCAGGGTAGGACGCCTTTATATTCACCTGGCCAATCCAGTGATGTTTCAGCAGTATCATTTGTAGGAGCAGCGGGTTGAGATGGGGCAGGTGATGGGGTAGTGGTTTGAGCCATGGGGCGGTCAGGTGCTGTATTGCTTTCATGAGTATCGGTATTGGGTTTGTTACATCCAATTAAGGCTAAGCTACTCAGTGACAGGATGAATATTAGTTTTTTCATGATATTGTTCCTTTTAGCGGGTACAACTTTAAAAACCATATAAATCTCAAACTATATAAAAATGCAGATGGATTAAATATTCATCTTGTTATGCCTTTGTGATTTCTGGTTTGTATGGATTTTAATCTGTAATGAAAATTGGAGATCACCCTAAGAAAATTTTGGTATAAATAAAACGGCAAATTTCAACTTTTTTCTTTAAACCTGCAAAGCTATACATTTATATATTAACTGGTTATTTACTGCTCATATTGCACTTTCATATTTTAATCACATTGTTAAACTCTGCGCACTTGATTAGGTGGTGGTGTGGTAAGTGTTTGAGAAATTAGCTGAACAAAGTTTAAAAATGATGGGCTGGGAAATCGATAATCATTGGCCACTTGATTTAGATCAATGTGTGATGATTGCTGCACCGCACACCAGCAACTGGGATGCCTTATATGCACGTCTGGCACTCAAGGCATTAGGGGTGAATGTTCGTTTAACTATTAAAGACAGCTATATGAAATTTCCATTTGGTCCATTTGTACGGGCAATGGGTGGAATCGGGATTGACCGGACAGCGAAAAAGGAAGGTGAGCCACGTCCTAGTATGGTTCAAGTGATGGCGGATTTATTTAAGACCCATCCTAAACTGGTAATGCTGGTTACACCGGAAGCCACGCGTGCCAAACAGGAACAATGGAAAACCGGTTTCTACCATGTGACAATCAATGCAGGCGTGCCCATTGCATTGGCTTATATGGATTATGCCAAGAAGAAAACCGGGGTAGGTAAAATTGTTTATCCTACTGGCGATTATGAGAAAGATATGGCTGAAATCATGGCTTTTTATGCACAAATTCATGCCAAATTTCCAGAACAGTTTAGTGTAGATAAACGTTATTACCCTTAAGCATCACTACAAATACATGGTTTTTCTGTCGAGTCTTCAAGCAAAGCTAAGAGCGCGTAATGGCAACATTTTAGCTTGCTGCAGATGATTGATTATTCAGCATGGAACTCGCCTTCGCCTGAAGGAACTAGAGATTCTGTGCTGGATGAATTCCGCCTAAATGTTGGCATGCTTCCTGATAAATATAATATTGTTCCTCGATTACTTCTGTTAATGGCAGATTAAATAACTCGTCCCCATCTTTATAGCTTTGCACATAGGATTCGGCTTTTTGGCGGCTAGAAGCAAGCGCCTGTTCATGATAAGAGGTGATCGAACTATGCGCCATTTGGGCACTTTCAATTTTATTGCACTGAAAATCTGCAAGCATTTTTTCCGCATGTTTAATCTCACGCGAAGTACTGAGCGAGCAGCCAGAGAGAAAAATCATTCCTGCTAATAAAATCAAGGTTTTCATTTCTGGGAAAATTAATGATGGGGTTAAGTTATTGTATAAAGTTTTCCTGCCGATAAATTTGCTCAGCCTGGCTGATTGGGCGTTTTTTGTTTAAATGAGACTAATCGTCCTTTTGATATGTGGTTATAGATAAATAACACTGCAATATCTCAACATATGCAATTAATTTTTTTCGGCAAGAATTAGTTCTTACAGCAGTGTATTGAAAACCAGGAAGCAGCCCGAAGCAAATAAAAGGCTTAAAACAGTGTGCTTAAACTGTTTTTCCGAAATTTTATAGAATAATTTTGCTCCTAGAATCGCAGGAAAACTGACGCTGATCAGCAGGATAACAATATAAGGCCAGAGCTGGATGTCAAGCGTACCTTGCAGTAAATAGGCCAGCAGCGTAAACAGCTGAATGCCAAAATTAAAATGTCGTAAAACGTAACGTTGTTGCTGTTTGGACAGATTTTTCAGCATCACCCAGGCAGAGGGTAATGAACCGCAAAATCCGCCTAAACCACCCAAAATCCCGCCGATAAATCCAATCACGCTATCAGCCAGTTTGCCAGATTGCTGTAGACGGGGAAATGCCGGATTAAAAAACATCACTGGGCACCACAACACCAAAAATATACCGAGAACAACTTTAAAGGTTTCAGGTTGAATAATATGCAATAAATATGTGCCTAAAGGTACGCCAATGAGTCCGGCAATTAAATAAGGCAACACCAGGGTTTTATGCAGATGAGGATGCTTTTGTTCATTGGATAATGAAATGATATGGCTCCATACCGAAGCAAAGACCACCAGGGGCGCAGCAATTTGCGGGGGCAAGGCCCACACCCAGAATGACATGGCAATCAGGGCAAAGGCAAAGCCGGTCAGTCCCTGTACAAAACCTGCGACCATTGCACCAAGAATAAATAACAACCAAGTCATAGCGATAGGTACAGATGAAAAGTCAGTAGTATTCAAAAGATACGTCAAAAAGCCAAGCTTATAGTTAGCAATATTTCTGCAAATAAAAGGAGAACTTTGTATAAAACCCACTTCAACATTTAGTGAGGCAATTTAGCTCATGCATAAAAAATGAATAAATCACTACAAGAATTCAACACGGAATCCCATCGCTCTTCATTAAATCATTTAATACTAGATGTATGCAGTAAAAAGGTGAGGAATATGATGAAAAAAGTGATCTTACTTTCTGTATTGGCAGTGTCATTAACCGGCTGTGTCCTTGATCCTTATGATGACGATTATGGTCATCGAGATGGCAATGGACACTATGATCGACACCATGGTGACCGAGACTGGGACAATAGAGACCGTCCGGACTGGAATCATGACAGAACCGATCGGGATAGACATTATAACCGCTAACAGCTTTATAGCCTGAGCTTAAACAGGCAGACTACATTTGACAAAAAAGGATTCCATTCAGGAATCCTTTTTTATTGTAGATTAGGGTGCGTTCTTTTGATACAACCCTGCACGGACGGTGCCTGCCTTGCTTTGTTTAACCTGCTGCCAGGAAGCAGGAAGTTTAAGCTGAGTTAATTCACGATCAGCTTCCACATAAATAAATGCCTGATCTTTAATGAGCGGGTCGGCAAGCTGAGCCAGTTCTTCCCACAAATCTAAACTATAAGGTGGATCTAGAAACACCAGATCAAAGGATTGTTTCAGGCTGGGTAAAGTCTGCTGTGCTGTGGCTACTTTTAATTTGGCGTGTTGACTGGTCACTTTCAGCAACTGCAAATTATCCGTTAAAAAAGCAGCTTGTGCACGATTCGGTTCAATCATCACCACCTGCGCTGCACCACGTGATAAAGCTTCAAAACTTAAGGCCCCTGAGCCGGCGCAGATATCGAGAACCTGTGCATTTTGAATATCCCACATCAGCCAGTTAAATAAAGTTTCACGGACACGGTCGGGTGTAGGACGCAAGCCTTCAATACTGGCAAAAGGAAGCTGACGGCGTTTCCATTCACCGCCAATAATACGGAGTTGATTTTTCATAGATCATTCACCTTCAACTTCTGCGGGTTGTGCACTGGATGCTGCTTGGGTAGTTTGCAGTGTCGCTGCCGTGGTGGTATCCGCCTGAATATTGCTACCGCTACCACTTGGCAATTCACCCGGTTTAATCCCCGCAGTCATTAAACCGCCACTCATTTGATGAGCTGCCGGGCGGATCGGATTCTTTTTACGGGTCAATAACCAATAATCAAAAATAGGTTTAGCCAATTGTGCAGCTGAACCACCGTGTTTACCATTTTCCCAAACAACCGCAATGGCAATTTCCGGATGTTCAGCCGGGGCGAAACCGACAAATAAACCATGGTCAAGTTGACGCTCGGTTAATAAGGCCTCGTTATACTTTTTACCCTGGGCAATACTTTTAACCTGTGCTGTACCGGTTTTTCCTGCGATTTGATACATGGGGGTACGAATACCGCGACCGGTACCGCTTTGAATTACATCCACCATAGCATCACGCATTTTAATCCAGTCTTCGGGTTTGCCATTAAACTGAATTTTGCCATCCGGTGCATTATGCATTTGAAACGGTTTGGCACCGTGACTTTCACGCAATACGTGCGGGGTAATATGCGAACCTTGATTTGCGGTAATCGCAGTCGCCATCGCCAGTTGTAAAGGGGTGGCAGTAAAAGCACCTTGTCCAATACTCACCGAAATGGTTTCACCTTTCAGCCATTTGCTTTTACGGGTACGCATTTTCCAGTCTGGGTTTGGATACAAGCCTGTACTTTCGCTCGGTAAATCCACGCCCGTTTTTTCACTAAAACCAAACTGGCGCATCCAGGCATTCATTTTTTCGATACCCATGCGATAAGACAGGATATAGAAATAAGTATCACAAGATACCACCTGGGCTTTATGCAGATTTACCGCACCATGACCGGATTTTTTATGGTCACGGAAGCGGTGGCTGTCACCGGGCAAGGTGAAATAACCGGGGTCAGAGATGGCCGTAGCCCAATCGACATAACCATAGTGGATTCCGCCTAAACCAAACATGGGTTTTATGGTTGAACCAGGAGGATAAGCACCTTGCACGGCACGGTTATAAAGCGGCTGGTCCAGATTGTCCCGAAGGGCACTATAATCAGTACTGCTAATCCCGGTCACAAATAAATTCGGATTAAAACTTGGGCTAGAAACCAGGGCCAGAATTTCCCCTGTTTTCGGGTTCATCGCCACAATGGCACCACGACGGCCCGCCAGTTGCTCAGTCGCGGTGACCTGCAAGCCGTAGTCAATTGACAGGTATAAGTCATTACCACGTACCGGTTCTTTACGACCCAAATTGCGTAATACATTACCGTGAGCGTCGGCTTCTACAGATTCATTGCCAGGCACTCCATGCAGCAGATCTTCATAAGATTTCTCTACCCCGATTTTACCAATCAGGTTGGTGCCGGCATATAAATCTTTATCAATCGATTTTAATTCTTTGTCGTTAATACGTCCCACATAACCAATCACATGGGCAAACAGGTCACCATGCGGATAATAGCGGGTCATTTGGGTTTCAATATTGACCCCGGGGAACTGAAATTTGACTTCGCTAAATCTGGCAATATCGGTTTCGTTTAAATTTAATTTCAGTGATACGCGTTCGGTTTTTTTAGAGGTTTTAATACGACTGCTAAAACGGTCGATGTCTTCTTGGGTCAGGCTTAGAATGGGGGTTAAACGCTTTACAGTATCTTCAATGTCCTGCACATCAGCTCGAGACATGGTTGCGGAAAAGACGGGATAGTTATCTGCCAGCAAAATACCGTTACGGTCATAGATATAGCCGCGTGCCGGTGCCAAAGGTTGCAGCCGGATACGGTTCTGGTCTGAGGCAGTTGAAAACTCATTAAAATGCGCAATTTGCAAATAGGCATAACGCACAATAAGCAGCAACAGAAAGAATGCCACGATCCCGATGGAGATAAACACCCGATTGCGATAAATGCGCTTTTCTTGTTGAACGTTTTTTAAAGGAAAGTGCTGCTTCATACGCGATCGACTTAAGACCAGAGGGAAAGGAATTAAAGTGGAGTATTCTAGCGCAACTGTACGGGATTTGATAATGAAAAACTGGCTGTAGCAATTCCTGTGTTTAAACTTTGACTTTGCAGACATGAAAATTGTAAAGTGCTGCATACAAGAGTTTTAATAATTCTGATAAAGTCAAAATTAAATAAAAATAGGACTCTACCAAAAACTATAATTAAGGAAGATGGTGAAGGAATGAACAAAGTTTACCCTTTGTTGGCATTTGCATTCTTTGCAAATGGGGGATATGCACATGATCAAGTGAATAATACGACAAACAGAACTGAGGATCGTGAGCCTAAAGAATTTAATGTTGGGGTCGGTTTTACCCAGAAACTTATCCATCTAAACACTGAATGGGTGAATCCTTATGGGATTGCTTATGTGAAAGGTGGTGCTTTTCTCAACGATGATCGTACAGTTGGAGCACAAGTTGGCTTTCGTTATCCTGCACACCTCACCGGCAAGGACAAAAATGGTTATTATGTAGGGGCTTATGCCGGTCATATCGATAGCAAACAGGTTGATGACAAATACGAAAGCCGTTTAGGTGGGGGCATTGATCTGGCGTATGTTTTGCTTAGTTCAGAACGGATCAGCAGTTTTAGTATCGGTATTGGGGCGGGGGAGAAACTACAGGACAGTAATGGTCGTGTTGTAGCCGAAACTGAACCCAGACTACAATTCTCCTATACTTTAAGTATCGGTTTATAGACAAAATATTCAACTTTATTAATACCTGTATTCTGTGAACAAAAAATTAAATATGGAATTTATGCATGCTTGAGTACGTCAATGAATTGTGGCAAGTCTTCTTGAATCGCCCAGATTTTTGGGCAGTGCTCAGCATTATTCCGGTGACTGCATTCGTAACATGGGCTCACGTGTGGATGGCGCTAAAAATGGTGTTTTATCCAATTGATTT
>NZ_DJDC01000183.1:0-6109 GCF_002430855.1 Acinetobacter sp. UBA5934
TCGAAAGACCAGCATCTTTAAGAGCAATCTTACAAGGTTCGATAGTACGAGCAACTAAATCAGCAACTAAACCTTCAAGTTTTGCACGAGTTACGTTGATCACTAAGTGTTTAGGACCAGTTGCATCTGCAGTGATATATGGAAGGTTAATTTCAGTAGCATTCGATGAAGAAAGCTCGATTTTTGCTTTTTCCGCTGCTTCTTTCAAACGTTGTAATGCAAGTGGATCTTGTTTCAAGTTCACGCTTTGTTCTTTCTTGAATTCTTCAACCAGGAATTCAATTAACGCGTTATCGAAGTCTTCACCACCTAGGAAAGTATCACCGTTTGTAGACAATACTTCGATTTGCTGGTCGCCGTCCAAGTCCGCAATTTCGATGATTGATACGTCGAAAGTACCACCACCCAAGTCATAGACTGCAACTTTACGGTCGCCTTCTTTTTTATCCATACCGAACGCAAGAGCTGCAGCAGTTGGTTCGTTGATGATACGTTTAACGTCCAAACCGGCAATTTTACCTGCATCTTTAGTGGCTTGACGTTGTGCATCGTTGAAGTAAGCAGGAACAGTAATTACCGCTTCAGTAACTGTTTCACCCAAATAATCTTCTGCAGTTTTTTTCATCTTTTTCAAAATTTCAGCAGAGATTTGTTGTGGTGCAAGTTTCTTGTCGTTGACATCAACCCAAGCATCGCCATTGTCAGCTTGAATGATTTTGTAAGGAACCAGACCGATATCTTTTTGTACCGCTTGGTCTTGGTACTTACGTCCGATTAAACGTTTGATCGCGAATAAAGTGTTTTTAGGGTTGGTTACTGCCTGACGCTTTGCAGATTGACCTACCAGAATTTCACCATCTTTATAAGCAATAATAGATGGAGTTGTACGAGCGCCTTCAGCGTTGTCGATGACTTTAACTTTGTCGCCTTCAAGTACGGCAACACAAGAGTTTGTTGTACCTAAGTCAATACCAATGATTTTAGCCATTTGGATGCTTCCTCAAAATTATTTTTTGCAATGTTTTTGCTTGTTATCCGATATGAGAGCCATTCAAAATTTTTCAAGTTGTTTAGATGAAAAAAATAGAAAAACTCTCGAATTTCTTTACCTTATTGACCTACAAGGACCATTGCTGGACGCAGTAAACGGCCTGAAAGGGTATAACCTTTTTGCAATACCGTACCGATTTCACCTGCTTTGACATCCGGTGCAATACCAACTGCCTGATGTAAATCTGCATTGAAACCGTTGTTCATATTGACTTCTACAACGTTAAATTTTTCCAGTGTATTGAGCAGTGATTTTAAGGTCAGCTCCACACCTTCAAGTAATGGAGACTCAATCCCGCCTGCAGCTTGGATGGCACGCTCTAAATTATCGACAGAGTCGAGTAATTCTTTTGCAAATTTCTCAATTACTGTTTCTTTATGCTTTTCAGCATCACGTTGAATACGTTCTACGCTTTTTTGTGCTTCATAGACCGCATTGGCTGTACGTGCTTTTTCCAGTTTTAAACTTTCTTCCAATTTGGTGATTTGAGCTTGTAAATCTTCAACTGAAACTTCGGTTTGCTCTGTTTCAGCTTGAGATTCTGCTGCTTGTTGCTCAGCTTGCTCTTGCCCTAGATCTTGAGCGTCTTGATTTTGCTCAGTTGCCATAGATTTACTCCGTTTAAATGGGTTTTTAAACATGTCAGTCCTTTTGGCCTCAGTGCTAACTGCGTTAATCCTGAACTGCCATGAGTGATAATATTCATGATTAATACAGAGTTCGGGGCAGACGATAAAAATTCAAGCGAGACAAGCAATTAAATCTGTTTAATTTGATTAAAAAAGATTAAAAATCCCGGTTTTTTAATTTTGAACTTAGAAATAGCTCATGAGCTGTGAATGAATTATGAGTAAATTGATAGCGCGAAATATTATTAAGCTGATATTGGTAAAAATATAAGTAATAGTAAATATTTAACTAGCATACGAAAGTTTAACGCACCGATTGCTGTTCAGGCTAAAAGCAATCTTAAAATTAAAACTTAGACTTAAAAACGATCAATATTGAATGAAATATATATTTCACAAAAAATCAGCAAGTGGTTATTATTTCACCCAGATTCTATCGCTGTAGTTTCTTTTGGTATTTAAGAAATGTGTTTTCTAGGCTTATCCAACCTCTGGATAAGCTTTTTTTTTGCTTGAAATTTGGCAAATTGTGCAGGAATCGAATGTATGGAATCTATTTAACAAAATTTTAACCCATCAATTCCTTCTAAATAATTAAAAAATAAATCCTATTCTTAGTTTTTATACATTGCTTCAAGAGGAGTTCAACTCAGGCGTAGCTAGGGGATGGGGTATCCTCATGCAGATCCTTGAGTTCACGCAGGTGTCGCTCCATCTCGTTTTGCTTCCCAAGATTCGTAACTACTTCATAATCATAGCGCCATAGCGAATGGATGAGATGCTTTAAATGCAGAGATAAGTTTTAAAACTGAGAATTGAGCATAGATGATCATCAGAACTCTTCTATCATTTATTTGAACGATCTCGCAAAGTTTAACTATTCGGTCCTAAGCCGGATTATTTTGATTCAATAAAAAATGCCCTTTAAAAAAGGGCATTAAATTAACGAAAATGAAGGGGCTTGAAAGAAATCAGTGATCACGATGCTGACGTTCTCGCTGATCTCTATCGCGATGACCATCATCGCCGCGTCTTTCTTGCATTTTATCGCGCTGTCTCAGCTCTATCTTCTTACGCAGCTGTTCTACGCGTTGGCGTTCAAGTTCCCGCTTTTTTCGCTCCCAATTGGACTGGTTATTTCGATTCTGTTCAGCAATTCTTTTACGTTGTTCTAATTGATGTTGCTGTTCACGTTTTTTACGTTCCCACTCGGATTGTTTTTGGCGGTTCTGTTGCCATTGACGTCGCTCAAGCTCCCGTTTTTTACGTTCTAACTCTAAGCGGTTTTGGCGCTGTTGATATTCCCAACGTTGACGATCCTGTTCACGTGCATATCGATAGTCATAACCTGAACCATAATTTCGGTCATAGCGATCGTCATAACGTCCATCGTAATAAGCGCCATCTTCAGGAAATGCGACACACCCCACAGCTAAAAATGTCGTCGCTAATGACAGTATGATCAGTCTTTTAGCCATAACGTTTATCCTTCTTGTTGTAAGGAGTAGCAAAAACACTCCGAAATATACATGGAAATTGTCAATGACAAGGTATAAAAAGAAGATTAGCGTATGAATGTTTTTACTGTGTATACAGATGATTAGACTTATATAAGAGTATGGTCAAGCATTGGCTGATCATGTAGAAAATGTGAAGATTAAAATAAAAGGAAGGTGCAATAATGGTTGCTTTTAGTCGAACTTTACAGACCGTATTAGAAAAAGGCCAAGGTGCAGCTGCACGTACTTTGGATCGATTGCCGAGTTTTGCACAAAAATCTTTAGTTAAAATTTTAAGATATCCGCATCAATACCCTGAACTTGATCCTTTAATCCAATGCATGATGGCTGCCCAGTTAAGACGCGGTAATAATGGTTTTGTCAGTGAAGATATTATCCAAGCCCGAAAAACCTTTGATTTGCAAATGCAAGCTATTAAAGGCAAACCTACCCCGGTAAAACAGGTAGAAGATCTGCGCTTACCCTTACATAGCGGGACCATCTTCGCGCGGCATTATCATCCTGCACCGACTAAAAAGTTACCCATGGTGGTGTATTTTCATGGCGGTGGGTTTGTTGTAGGCAGTCTAGATTCGCATGATGAAGTCTGCCGGCTACTTGCCGTGCATGCGAAAGTACAGGTTTTAAGTATTGACTATCCTTTAGCACCTGAAGCAAGCCCGAGTAAACTGATTCAAACTTGTGAAGATGCCTTGGCATGGGTACATCAAAACAGAAGGCAGCTTAAAATCTTGAAAAATAGAATTTCAGTGGCTGGCGATAGTGCGGGAGGCAATATCAGCACGGTAGTCGCGCAACGCAGCGCTCATAAAGTGTATGCACCACAAGCGCAATTGCTGCTCTATCCGGCAGTCGATTTTAAAAGCCGTCATCCATCCTTCTATGCTTATAATGAAGGACTGGTTTTAACCAGTAAAGATGTGGATTTTGTGACTCACTATTATGCAAATACCCATCAGATCGAACTGGATGATCCGCTGATTTCCCCGACTTATGGTAAGCATGACAAATTACCGCCTACCTTTGTAGTGACTGCGGGTCATGATGTATTACATGATGAAGGGGAGATTTATGCCCATAAATTACGTCATCGCGGTGTAAAGGTGCATTATCAAGAATATACCGATCAAGCCCACGGTTTTGTCAATCTAACGCCAGTTTCTTACCGTGCTAAAAAGTATGTGATTGAAATCAGTAAAAGCTACAGAAAGTTTTGGGATAAGCATGCTTAGTTTTTTTAAGCTTAGTCTTGAGCTTTATTTAAGGTGTTTCACGTGAAACACCTTTTTTATTTTTTCTCAATTTTGGCTTTAGGTAAGATCAGGCTAAATTCTGGAACATAAAAACTATGTAAATAGCGGGCTTGAGAAAAATCGGGGAAGATAGCTTGGGTGTTTTTCCAGCTGGCTTGTTTTAATTTGCTCAGCTTACCGCGAAATTGTGGAGTGAATTGATAACGTAAACCTTGCCAGGCTTGCTGGATGTTAAGCAGTCGTGCCGGTAAATGATGGCTATTCACATAAAAAGTTTGACTATGTTTATATTTCTGCAAGCACACACTCATTTCTTGCTGGTCAAAGCGGATATTGCAATGCACCATATCATCATGGATCAGCCATTCAAATTGGGCCAGCTGTTTTGGAATTCCCCAAAAATGTTGTCCATTTACCATAGAAGCTTCGGTAGAAACATAAATTTTAGGAATGGAAGATAAACGTCTTTTACTGATTAAAGGATGGTCCAAAATCAGTAATTCATCATAAGGGCCCACAGGAGAATCGTGATAACGAACCAGCATCACCTGTACTACGCGACCAATCGGAGAAGGAGCAATATAAAAAGTACGATGCTGTGCAATAAATTTAGGGGTTAACCAGTAATTCAAAATAAAAGCATCACCATGCAAATGCCAAGGTGGATAAAGGGAAAAAGTAGTTGTGTTTAATTCTTCACTCATTGTAATACTCGTTTTATATCAAAAAGAGAAGCTGTTATATTTATATTGAAAGATTAATATATAGACATTCACAATTACAACTTGAAGTAGAAGAGTAAAGAAATGTTAAAACAAACCTTATTTGCTATCAGTGCTGCATGCATGAGTGTGCAGGCGATGGCTGCAAATACTTTAGTAGAAATGAAAACCTCTATGGGGAATATTGAAATAGAGCTATTTAATGATAAAGCGCCTATTTCAGCAAAAAACTTTGAAGACTATATAAAGGATAACTTTTATAACGGCACTGTTTTTCACCGGGTGATTCCTGGCTTTATGATTCAGGGTGGGGGAATGGATGGCAACATGGTAGAGAAACAGACCAAGGCACCCATCCAGAATGAATCGTATAATGGATTGAAGAATACGCGTGGCACTTTGGCCATGGCACGAACCAACAATCCTAATTCTGCAACCAGTCAATTCTTCATTAATACCGTAGACAACGACTTTTTAAATAAAAGCCAGATGAATGCCGGTTACACAGTATTTGGTAAAGTGACTAAAGGTATGGATGTGGTAGATAAAATCACGCAGGTACCGACAGCAAACTTTGGAATGCATCAAAATGTACCAAAGCAAGCCGTGAAAATTGTCAGTGTGAGCATTAAAGCAGCAGCTGAGAAAAAGTAAGTAAAAATAAAGCAGAAATATTTTAATCATATTTTTGCTTTAAAATTATGTATTTATATTTAAATCAGAATAAAAATGAACCAAAATGGTGCATAAAAATAAAACAGTCAATAAGACAATCAGTTAAAAACACTTGCACGTGTAAGAAATTGCCCTATAATGAGCTCATCCCGACGCGATACAGCAAACGAACTTAGCTGAACAGGTTAAGTTGTTAGATGTGTATTGCGTTATATTTTCTACTGACGAGGTAGAAAATAGATCATTAAGAGATTATGAA
>NZ_DJDC01000148.1:0-871 GCF_002430855.1 Acinetobacter sp. UBA5934
ACATGTTGCGGTTTTTTTGTGTCTGAAATTTATAGAATTAAAATAAACGGAATGCTAAAAATAAGGGCTAGGCCACAGAATAAATAAAATTAAGGACCAATATGAGAAAAAAACATGAGAAAAATCATTGTTCAGGAATTTATCACCTTAGATGGGGTGATTCAGGCACCCGGCGGACCGGAAGAAGATCTATCAGGCGGCTTTAACTATGGTGGCTGGGTTGCGCCTTATTTTGCGCATACCGATCCCGTGTTCGATAAGATCATGCAGCAATGGATGCGCTCCACCGATATTCTGTTGGGAAAAAATACCTTTAAAATTTGGGAGCATTACTGGCCCAAGCATGCCGAGATGTGGACAGGAATTAATGAGATTACCAAGTATGTTCTGTCTAATAGCATAGATCATTCGAACTGGCAAAATACGGTCTTTTTGAAGAATGTAGATGAAGTGAAAAAGCTCAAAGCTTCAGAGGGCGGGGATATCAAGGTTCATGGTAGTGCCCATATGGCACAGACGCTTTTTCAGCATGATCTGGTGGATGAACTGTGTTTGATGACTTTTCCAATCATTCTGGGCGCAGGTAAGCGTTTATTTGCTGAAGGCTCGGCTCCTGCGGCTTTTGAATTAACCGATAGCCTGAGTACCTCAAATGGTGTGCTGTACACGTATTACAAATGGGCAGGAAAAGTGACAACTGCTAGGGCGGATTAAAGGCTAATGATGCAATGATTGTTTAAAAAATAGATGAAAAATCCAATTTCGTCCAATAACTGTCCACTTGAGTGTGGATTTGTTAAAAAGCCCTTAACAGAATGTTAAAAACGCGTATAATGCACCACATCAAGACGTCGCGCTCATAGCTCAGCTG
>NZ_DJDC01000148.1:1081-2809 GCF_002430855.1 Acinetobacter sp. UBA5934
TCTCTGAGCGCACCAACTTGATCGCATCGACAGATGTAAAACTGGAAAAAACCGCATTTAA
Source organism: Acinetobacter sp. UBA5934 (assembly GCF_002430855.1). Classification (NCBI taxonomy): domain Bacteria; kingdom Pseudomonadati; phylum Pseudomonadota; class Gammaproteobacteria; order Moraxellales; family Moraxellaceae; genus Acinetobacter; species Acinetobacter sp. UBA5934. The sequence goes on from NZ_DJDC01000148.1 coordinate 1,143, forward strand.
TGCGGTTTTTTTGTGCCTAGAATAAATCAAATGTATTAAAAAATTATTTCATCTTCTGTTTAATCTTTAAGGCCAGTACGGTATTGCCGCCTATGGCTGGTAACATGTCATGATAAGGCATACTCCGCATCGCTCTGAGTAAAAATGGCGCCTGGTCATGGATTTTCATGGCACTGGTGACATTTAATAAGGTACCGTTCCCTTGTGGAATAAGCTGCATTCCCCCTTTGACAAACTGCAAATCACCACCGACCGCATCAAACTGATTTTCCAAACTGTTGGGATAATCAAAGCGCAGTTTGAAATCGAATGGAATATTGATCACCCCCAATCCGACTGAAATTTTGTAGTCCGCATCTAAAGTGTTGGGGTCAATTTTTTTAATGTCGATGTCTTTAATCTGGCGGGGAAAGAGTTCCTGATAGGCAGGAGCATTCAGCCAGCGCTGCATATGGTGCGGGTTTTTTGCAAAATATTGATAACTGCTACTAAAACGCAAGCTTTCTAAACCGTGTGGATAAGGCACTTTATTGGAAGGCAAAATAAAAGAAACCGGTTCCTGGGACAGCTGGCTCAGTGTGGCAATTTTTTGCACCTGGCTTGAGCTTAACGGAGTTTCAGGGAGTTCTCCAGCTTTTAAGGTATGGTAACTCGGCGCTTTAAAATGCTGTTGCAAAGCTTCAAGTAAGAAAGCATTGGTGCCTGAGGGAATGCCAAGTTTGGCTTCGGGAAGAGCATTTAAAATGGTACTGAATAAAAAACCTTTGGGATGGTTTAAGTCACCCCATTGGGTCAAGGTAATTAAAGTTTTGTTATTGCCTAAATCAAACCATTCAATTTTGCCTGCACCGTAAGGAATAGGTGCATCCAGCACAATAGTAGAAATACTGTTGGCCGTGAAATGATGCTGCATCACCACATTTTCTTTAAAGTTCAAGATTGGAATGGGGGTCGGGATAGACACCTGGTATTTCATCTGGGTAATGTTGCCTTGTTGCTCCACCACCTTTGCAGATTTTAAGGTCGGAAATAACCCGTTGTATCCGTTATAGTTGCCTAGAAGCCGTGCTACGTTTTGGCTGCTGGTCGGTACAACGACTGCACCGGTATAAAACTTGCCAATCATACTTTGCGGACGTTTAAAGGTCGGTAAAGTAATAGCCTGTGCGGGATGGGCGTAAATTAAAATACGGTTTGCAGTTAAGTCAGCCAAAGCTTGAGCCTTGCCCTGAAATACACTCAGGCTACTTGGAATCTGTTCTTTCCATGGAATAATTTTAGCCGAAACCTGTGAACCCATCAGGCAACAGAGTATCAGCAGACTCCATTTCTTGTTGTTTTGCATATTACATCCTGTTTATGCGTTTTTAAGTCAATGATGATGTTTTAATCAATTTTTAAATCATTGTGAAGCAAACTTATGTAATTTCGGTGGGAATGGGGGCGAGTAAAAACAATAAGGAAAAGGTCGAATCTGGTGTAATATCTAGCACAATTGTTCGAATAATTTGATGATGCATTATGTCAGAGACCAAGCCTGCTGTATCGGTACGCTATTTCTTAAGTCTGGAAGAATCACAAGACGGTTTTGCCCTTGCGACTTTCGGTAAAAAGCAGATTACCCGTTTTATTACTCCATTGGTGAGTATCGGGATTATTATCTGGGG
>NZ_DJDC01000148.1:3063-3308 GCF_002430855.1 Acinetobacter sp. UBA5934
TAATTCTACAACTGATTATGCGTTACTGGTTTTTACCGATGATGTTTAAGCGTCAGTTTGTGAAATACCAGTTTGGCAAAAGTGAACAGGGCATCGAATTATTTCAGGATTATGCAGAGCTTTATGCCAATGGCCGTAAGCAAATTTTCAATTATAGCGAAGTGCAAAATTTTGCCGTAGGTAAGCTGACCTATATGATTGAATTGAAAAATCGTACCGTGGTGATTGTACCGAAACGTGCCTTT
>NZ_DJDC01000148.1:3524-4732 GCF_002430855.1 Acinetobacter sp. UBA5934
ATTGTACCGAAACGTGCCTTTCAGCAACCGGCCGATCAAACCGTATTTGAAAATACATTTAAAAAGTAAATTCGAAATCATCTAAAAGTGCAATAAAAAGGAAGATCATGAATACACGTCCATCTAAAATTGTCTGTGTCGGTCGTAGCTATGCAGACCATGCCAAAGAATTAGGCAATGCCATTCCTGATCGTCCTGTTTTATTTATCAAGCCTCCAAGCAGTTTAGTCAGTTTAGAGCAGGGCATTTCATGGAACCCGGTGTGGGGTAATTGCCATTATGAATGTGAGTTAAGCCTTCGTATCGACCGCACCTTAAAGGCAGAAACCGATCCGGCTAAAGCCTTGCAAGCTGTGGGTGCCGTGACTTTAGGGCTGGACTTGACCTTGCGTGATTTACAGGATGACTTGAAAAAGAAAGGTCAGCCTTGGGAGCGTGCCAAAGCCTTTGACGGTTCGTGTGTTCTAGCCGAATGGGTCGACGTTGCTGAAGTCAAAGATTGGAAAGATGTGCATTATACTTTTCATGTGAATGATGAGCTGCGTCAAAAGGGCGATACGTCTTTGCTGATTTTTGACATTGCAACCTTGCTTGCGGACATCAGCCAGGTCTTTACTTTAGAACCGGGTGATGTGGTGATGACCGGTACTCCTGCAGGTGTGGCTGCATTGCAATCAGGTGATCAGTTGAAAATGACATTGCAGGGTCAAACTCAGAATTATGTCTGGACCACTTTTGTGAAATAAGTTTTGTAACTTTTGAAAAGGTTGCCTGTGAGCAGCCTTTTTTAAGTTCTGAATTTTTACATAACAGTCAGTCTGCATGGGCTGGATCAGCGAGTTCTTTTCCATCCGTAAATCTGTATAGTCATTAAAAAAGCCTTCTTATTAGAAGGCTTTTTAATACTGAGCGACCAGTAGGCTTTATTTATTTTCGAAAATAGTCGACAGGGGGATAGACAGCTTTGCCGCCAGATAGTCATCGGATTCGACCAGAGCAGGACCAAGTCTTTTCATCCATTCATCATCGGCGCGAATATTGGCAACATCATTGCGGCGCGGAAGTGGATAGGGGAGCTGGGTATAAAAACTCCAGAAATCGACCTGAGACAGATTGCGGGCGAGAACATATTCATTGTCATCAGTACGTTTCACCAGATTCTGTTTTTCCAGCATTAGCACATAAGTGGGCCAGCGTCCAATTTCATC
>NZ_DJDC01000145.1:0-4926 GCF_002430855.1 Acinetobacter sp. UBA5934
TCAACTGATACAAATTTACGATCAAATACTATAAAAAAACGATAATTTAAATATTTGTTTTTAAATAATTTATTTAAAATTGAAACCCTTAATTTTCTCAAGGTATTTAATAACAAAATAGCTTTCCATACATCAAAAAAGCGACTTATCTAAAGTCGCTTTTTTATTGCACTGCTTAATCAGAACTTATAGGTATAAGTCGTTGCTACACGGTACTCTTTCAGGTCTGATTTCCAGTCAAAATCAGTATCGATATACATCGCCTGGAAGCCTAAACCTTTCAGTTTGCCCTCTGGTACAGTGTAATTAACAATCAAATTCAGCTCATCTGATTTCTGATCTTTCAAAATACCGGTCTGAGTTTTTACATCGGCATCTGAACCTGTGAAGTAGACTGCAGTGGCATTTAAGCCTTTGGCACCCAATTCAGAGAAGTCATAAGCATAAGTGAAGCCCCATGATTTTTCATTCGGATTGGTAAAGGTCGCTACCCCCCAGTTGGTCAGGTAAGGCTGCGGCACCCAGCCACCTAAGGTCGGGAATGCTGAATCGCCAAACATTTGCTGGTAACCCAAGCCAACCGTATGTGAACCGTAATTCACTTTTGCAGCAACCGACAAAGCCTGGTTATCAATATCACCATACAGCTTGTCACCTGACTCCGAGTTGTCAAAGTAACGGATGTGGCTGTCTAGTTTGGCTTTTTCACCCAGCTTGGTTTTGTAAGCAGTACCGACATAATGTTGCTGATAAATATCTTTAACATCGGCATACCAGTAGCTGCCCCCAATTTCTGGCGTGAACTGGTGATCCACACCGGCAATATACATACCATCCGCTTTGGCACCATTGTCATACGCAGGTGGGGCAAATTTGGTTAAATCACGGAACTGGTTGTCATAACGGTTGTTAATGCCGTCAATATACGCCAGGGTTAACTTGGTATCTTTAAGGTCTTTCGATTCCAACCATGCACCGCTATAAGTGGTTAGCAACTGACGCGATGGATCAAAAACCAGTACTGGAGATACCGGTAATAATTCACCCACTTTTAATTCAGTTTGTGACACTTTGGCTTTTAAGGTTGCACCGACTTTACCAAAGTTGTCTTTCGACTCTTTGCCATCATGCGGCAAGACCCAGTCCGGATTCTTATCACGACCGTTTAACTTAAATGCATGCTGAACCAAAAGATCGGCACCGACCTGAATACCGCCACCGATATCCTGATAACCCGATTTTGCATCCAGTGTGATGCCTTGAGACCATGAACCCCAGTTATTTTGCGGAAGGTCCGCATACTGACGGTCGAGATAAAAGTTTTTAAATTTAAGTTGCACTTGGCTGTCGTCAACAAAATCTGCATAAGATGCAGTTGTCCCTAAAGTTGCTGTCGCAGCAAGCATTGCTATCCATAAATTTTGACGACGCATGGCTGAATTCCTAGTAATCAAATCAAGCTATGGCGCCATCATGCTGAACTATTCTATGAAAAAAAATCCGACCAGAGTCTTAAGATTGCAACCACTTACCGTTATTTTTTTAATTTTAAATGGAGCCTCTTTATTTCCTTAAGAACTTTAAACAATAAGATATTTCACTCAAAATTTATTCCATTACTTTTAAAGCCTTGTTCCAGTGTTTGTTTTTATCAAAATTTACTTTTTAGAACGCTTAAAAAAAATAATTAATCGTTTTTAAGTTTAAACACTGTTTAAATCCAATTAAGCATTTGATTATATTAATATATCTTAACTATTGAATGATATTTTTTATCTATAAATTAAATATTTAGGCATAAAAAAAGCACCCTAAACCGGGTGCTTTTTCGCTTTATTTTAAACTAAAACTTAAAAATCAAGCTTGAGCTTCTTTGGCTTTAGACATGGTCAATGCCAAGTCTTCAATCATGTCTTCCTGACCACCAACAGTGCCACGACGACCAAGTTCCATCAGGATTTCACGCGCAGACACACCATATTTCGCTTCAGCACGTTTAGCAAACAACAGGAATGAAGAATAAACGCCTGCATAACCTAAAGTTGCTGCATCACGGTCGGCACGGATCTGATGGGTCATCATTGGAATGATGAGATCTTCCGCAACATCTTGAACTTTAAACAAGTCCACACCTGTTTCCATTTGCATACGGTTAGCCACCGCAACAAACAGTTCAAGTGGTGTATTCCCTGCTCCTGCACCTAAACCAGCAGAAGCCAAGTCAACACGTGTTGCCCCAGCAGTCACAGCAGATACAGAGTTGGCAACACCCATACCCAAGTTATGGTGACCGTGGAAACCGATTTCGATGTCTGAACCCAAGTTGGCACGTAAAATACCTACGCGGTCAGTCACATCTTGAGGAAGCATGTAACCTGCAGAATCCGTTACATAGATACAGTTAGCACCGTAAGACACCATTTTTTGCGCTTCTTCAAGCAGCTTTTCTGGAGTCGCCATGTGCGCCATCATCAAGAAGCCCACAGTATCCATTCCCAGTTTGCGCGCAGCAGTAATGTGTTGTTCAGAAACGTCGGCTTCAGTAGAATGTGTTGCAACACGAATGGTTGCCACGCCTACATCATGCGCCATTTGCAAATGATCAACCGTACCGATACCCGGCAGTAAAAGTGCAGATACTTTTGCCTGTTTCAGGTTTGGAATCACAGCTTTTAAGTATTCTTCATCAGTTGCCGCTGCAAAACCGTAGTTCACAGAGTTACCGCCCAAGCCGTCGCCGTGTGTGACTTCGATTAAAGGTACACCTGCATCATCCAAAGCAGTTGCAATGGCAACCATTTGCTCAGGTGTAGTTTGATGGCGCATAGGGTGCATGCCATCACGTAAAGTCATATCATTAATAATAATCTTAGACATGAAGATGCTCCTTATGCTTCAACTGCGTTTAAAACACGTTCTGCAAACATTTCTGCGGTACGCGCAGCTGCTGCAGTCATAATGTCGAGGTTACCGGCATATTTAGGCAGGTAATCACCCAGACCTTCAACTTCAAGGAAGATGGATACACGGCTACCATCAAATACTGGACCGTTGACCAGTTTGTAACCCGGTACGTATTTTTGAACTTCTTTAATCATGGCATGCACAGATTCAGTAATCTCTGCTTGATCTGGCTCACCTTCAACCAAACAATGTACTGTGTCACGCATCATCAGTGGTGGCTCTGCCGGGTTAATGATGATGATCGCTTTACCCGCTTTTGCACCACCCACTTTTTCAATCGCACCAGCTGTAGTACGCGTGAATTCATCAATGTTTTTACGTGTACCCGGACCGACTGATTTAGTCGATACAGTCGCGATGATTTCACCATATTCAACCGGTTGAACACGTGAAATTGCTGCAACCATAGGAATGGTTGCCTGACCACCACAAGTCACCATGTTCACGTTTGGCACTTCGCCCGCGTCTAACAAAGCTTCAAGGTTTACAGGTGGAACGCAGAAAGGACCGATCGCAGCAGGTGTTAAGTCAATCATTAACACGCCAAGTTCGTTCAACTTGCGGCTGTTTTCAGCGTGAACGTATGCAGAAGTTGCATCGAATGCAATTTTGATTTCGTCAGCTTCAACGTGAGGAAGTAAACCGTCTACACCGTCAGCAGTAGTTTTCAAACCCATTTTCGCAGCACGTGCCAAGCCTTCAGAAGTTGGGTCAATACCCACCATCCATACTGGCTCTAGAAATTCGCTGCGTTGTAATTTATACAGCAAGTCAGTACCAATGTTCCCTGGACCGATCAATGCACATTTAATCTTTTTCATGAACAATTTCTCTTAAAAAACGCTCTTAAAATCTGGACTTATTCAGCAGCGAATGCAGCAGTTACAGAACCAAAACCTTCAATTTCAACCAGGAATTCATCACCCGAGTTGGCGACAACCATAGGCCCAAGCGCACCTGTTAAAATGATGTCACCTGCAAGTAAAGGACGGCCACGACGTACCATTTCATCGGCCAGCCAAACAGCTGCATTTAATGGGTTTGAAAGACATGCTTTACCAACGCCTTGAGACACGATTTCTTCACCGCGTTTCATGGTCATTTTGCAGTTTACAAGATCGAGATTTTCTAGTTTCACAGGACGTGAACCCAGAACATAAGCTGCAGAAGATGCGTTATCTGCAACAGTATCAATTAAACTGATTTTCCAGTTTTCGATACGGCTATCTACCACTTCTACAGCAGGCAGTGCATATTCAGTGGCACTAATAATGTCTGCATAAGTGTGTTTTTCTTGGGTTAAATCTTTGTTGATGATTAACGCGATTTCTGCTTCAACTTTTGGCTGAATCAATAGACCCGCTGGAATCGCTTCGCCATCACCATAAGCCATGTCAGCAAACAGCATACCGAAGTCCGGTTGGTCTACACCCAGCTGCGCTTGTACAACTTTAGAGGTCAAACCAATTTTACGGCCAACCAAACGACGACCTTCAGATAATGCACGCTCTGTATTTACTTCCTGAACGGCGTATGCGATATCCACGTCAGCACTTTCACCACCAAGTTGCGGGCGAACAGGTGCAATCGCAGTTTTTGATAATTCAGCGTCACGTAATGCTTGCGCAACTGATTCAACAACAGCAGAATTCGACATCAATGTTTCCTTAAACTGCAAAAATTGGACTTATACCGTTAGCGATGGGAATGCGATGAACAACAAGAAAAAATCTATGCACTGATCAAAGCCATCAGCAAATGGGTGCTGCCATCTAGGCAAACGCGTATATGTATAAACAGTTTTAGAATCGGAAAATTGCGGTTTTTATGCCAAGCGTTATTTTATTTATGACAATAGCTAATTCCTATAAATTAGCTTGGTTTTATTTTTCAAAAACAAGTATATGAACTAAATATAAAAATAATTTTCTATATGGGCTTAAGCAGAAATTGTCAGATTGA
>NZ_DJDC01000179.1:0-22702 GCF_002430855.1 Acinetobacter sp. UBA5934
CGCAGATAAGTGTAAATCTGATGCCCCGTTTTTAGCTGAAAATGCTAAAAGTTCAGTAATATCCATAATTTCCCCGAGTTCATTTAAATGTTATTTATTTTGATAGAATAATAAGGCTCGCCCCGAGCTTAACCAACAGTTAGTTTAAGGGGAAGGCAAAAAAAGATGAATGAAATGAGAACCTCGTCAATGAATAGTCTTCAACAGTCACGAAATCAAGTTATACAGCAAATTGAAGAGGCCTGTAAACACGCCCGGCGCGATGTAGGAAGCGTGCATTTGCTGGCGGTTTCAAAGACCCATCCAAGTGAGTCTTTACGTGAGATGTACCAAGCCGGACAACGTGCATTTGGAGAAAATTATTTACAGGAAGCCTTAGATAAAATTGAATCTTTAACTGATCTGGATATTGAATGGCATTTTATTGGTCATGTGCAGCGCAACAAAACTAAACATCTGGCAGAAAAGTTTGCCTGGGTACATGGGGTAGACCGTTTGATTATTGCAGAGCGCTTGTCGAATCAGCGTGAGGCGACGCAGGTGCCTTTGAATATCTGTTTGCAGGTCAATATTGATGCGCAAGACACTAAAGATGGTTGCCAGCCGGATGAAGTGGCGGGATTGGTTAAAAGTATTAGCCAGCTTCCACATTTAAAACTGCGTGGCTTGATGGTGATTCCTGCTCCCAATAATCCACAAGCGTTTAAAGATGCCAAAGCCTTGTTCGACACTGTCAAAATCGAACATGCCCATCCTGAAGATTGGGATACCTTAAGCATGGGTATGTCAGGTGATATGAATGAGGCGATTGCCGCAGGTTCGACTATGGTTCGTGTGGGTACGGCCTTGTTTGGTGCACGGGATTATTCAAAATAAAGTATCTATATCGAGCCATATTGAACATTTGAAAACTGAACTTTAGGGTTCAGTTTTTGCTTTAAAAATTGAGCTTTCCACTAAAGTTGAGTACAAAAGAAAGCGTCTAAGGAAATAGTCTGTATAAAAATCATTTATTCGACTAATAAAATAGGGAAGTTTATGACGGCATATTATCAATTGATTGGGCGAAATACGGATGTGACCGGAGAAGTCACGGCGCATTACCGCTCAACTATACTGGCTCAAGGGGCATGGAACGAGCATGAGCAGCATATGGCGCCAGCGACAGGTATTATCTGTGCGGAATTAGACCGTTTTATGCCACGGCAGGATATGCGGATTGGCCGGATCAGTTTAGATATCTTAGGTCTGATTCCTGCTGGAGAGTTTAGTGTCACCACCAAAGTCATTCGCCCCGGAAAAACCATTGAGTTGATTGAGTCAGAAATGAAAGCTCAGGGTAAAAGCTGTATCGTTGCACGTACCTGGCGCATGATGACGCAAAATAGCCATGACATTAAAGGCTTGGAAGATGCGCATGGAAGTACGCCTGAACATGCGCCAGTGTGGGAAGGAATTCGTCAGTGGCCGGGTGGGTATATTCAGTCGATAGAAGCGCGAAGTCATCAGCGCCGTGCAGGAAAGGGTATTGTTTGGCTGCGAACGCCACATGACATGGTTGAAGGTGAACCGACCAGTGATTTTGTCCGCTTAATGGGGATGGTTGATACCGCCAATGGCATTGTGCCACGTCAAGAAACACCTTTTAGCTGGGGCTTTCCTAATCTGGATTTACAGATCCATATGCACCGTTTACCGCAGGGTCAGTGGCTCGGTCTGGAAACCATGCAGCAATATGGCGACGATGGTATTGGTCTAACCAGTTCCGTATTGCATGATCTTTCCGGACCATTTGGACGCAGTGAGCAGATTCTGACTTTACGTCCCATGGCATAGATTTTTGCAAATAAAAGCCTAGAGTATTTCTAGACTTTTTTATGATTTTCGGATTTTAAAATTACCCTACCACTTGAATGGTACTTGCCCCTGCGCCAAGAGGGTTAACCTGTATCTGTACCGGAATACGTTCGTGCATTTCCTGAATATGCGAGATTAATACCACTTTACGGCCCTGACTTTGCAACTGATCCAAGGCATTCATCACCATATATAAAGATGATGCATCTAAAGTTCCAAAACCTTCATCAATGAACAGCGATTCAATTTTCATCGAACCTGAAGCCATATTGGCAATCGCCAGAGATAAGGCCAGTGCGGTCAAGAAAGATTCACCGCCAGAAAGCGATGCAACAGAACGGGTTTCGCCATCCATGTCATGGTCAATAATGGCCAGACTCAAGGAATTGTCCAGACGTTTTAAGGTATAGCGCTGCGACAGCAACGCCAGTTGCTGGTTGGCATGTTCAATTAAAATATCCAGATTATATTGCTGGGCATAATCGCGGAATTTCTTGCCGCTCGCATCGCCCATCAGTCCTGAAATTTTGCTCCAGCGATGTTCCTCCTGCTGGATTTGCTGAATTTTTTCCGCATATTGCTGCTGTTTAGCAATATTACGCTGATGCATTTCAAGTTTAAGTTTTAGCTGGTCACGAATTTCAAGCTGGGCTTTTAAGGCCTCAAGATTCACGCTGATCAGTTGAGCGAGTTGTTCAAACTGCATGTCAGGTGTCTGTAACAAATGTTCGGCATGCTGTTCCTGCATGGTTTTCAGCGCAGAGGAGGCTTCATTGAGCAATCGTTCAGCATTGTGCAGTTTGCTACGCATCTGCTGTTCTTGCTCACTGTTGATTTGAATCAAATCTGCCAGGTCATCACGATTAAAATCGGTATGCTGTTTTAACCAGTGTTCAATTTCCGTATGGCATTGCTCGGAAGCTTTCAGGTTTTGCTGATGCTGCGCTTTAAGCTGTTCCAGCTCACTTTTCTGCTTTTCAAAATTGAAACGTAACTGTTCAAAGCTTTGTTTGAGCTGCTGGTAATGCTGCTGTAACTGCTGGCGTTTACTGTCGTGCTCTGCCAGCCATTCATTCGGTTTGAGCTCGGTGAGTCCAGTCATGCCATGAATAAGCTGATTGGCCGTTTCAGTATTTTGTTGTCCTTTGAGGGCAATGTCGTTTAATGCCTGCTGGATATCCAGCAATTGCTGATTAAGATTTTGCTGATGGGTGCTCAATAAACTGAGTTGCTGCTTTTGCTGATCGAGCTGCTTGTTTAAAGTATCCAGTTGATCCAGATGCGATAGACGGGCATTTAAGCGTTTTAATACCTGCTCTGCAGATTGGATGCTGTGCTGATGCCAAGCCTGCTGTTCAGTTTGGTTCAGGCAATTCTGAATATGCTGAACTTGCTGTTGTAAATGCTTTGCCGCAGTAATTTGATGTTCGGTACTGCTCATGCTTTGGATGAGTTGTTGCTGGGCTTTCAGGTTTTGGCTTAAATTTTCCAGCTGATGTTCAATAGTCCGAATATCCTGTTCAAATTGAGTCAGCTGCTGGGTCATCTCAGATTTAATTTGCTCTTGAGATTGCTCCAGATCGAGCTGTATTTTTAACTGTTGCAGTTGCTGGGCCAATTCATTTTTTAAGCCTGATAATTTTTCCCGCATGTGCTGATGGGCGTGGCTGGTCTGGGTGAATTCTGCTTGCTGGCTAGCGAAGTTTTGCTGGGCAGTCTGCCAGTCCTTAAAGCAGTCTTGTTCCTTGCTCAAAGCCTGTTGTTCTTGCTGTTGTTGCAATTCAAACAAGGCTTTGGAAACCAGTGTTTCATCCTGACGGTAAGGATGTGAGGTGCTGCCACACACCAGACAGGCTTCTCCGGCTTTGAGCTGTGTGCGTAAATGTTCAATATTTTCAGCATGCAACAATTGCTGTTGTTGCAAGACCTGCTGCAATTGAATCCGTTCAGCTTTGGCAGTTTGAAAATTCAGTTCTGCTTGTTGAGTGGCTTTTTCAGATTGCTGAGCCTGGCTATTCAGTTGAGTCAGTTTTTCATTTAATTGTTTCGATTCAGTGTGCAGCTCAAAATAATCTTTAAGTTTTTGCTGAATAAAGTTGAGCTGATTGAGTTGTACCAGTTTCTGTTCACGTGACTGGCGCTGTTGTTCCAGCTGGATTTCAATCTGTTCAACCGGACCAAATTGGCTTATGAACCGATCTAATTCCGCCTTATTTTCAGCAAGTTTGGTTTCCGCTGAACTGATCTGCCCCAGACTATTTTCAATATTTTGATATTGCGAAATGAACTGGCTTAATTGCTGGATATGTGCGTTTAAGCCTTTATCTAAACTGGAGAATTGCTGGCTTTGGTCCAGTTGCTGATGAAGCTGATGCTGTTGCTGCACATACTGCTGAATCTGTAATTCAATGGTTTGCTGTTGTTCCCGTAAAGGCTGTTGCTGATTTTCCAGCTGGAGCGAACGGGCTTTAATCTTCTTGTATTCTTCACCAATAAAATCCCGTTCCTGCACGCATTTACGTACTTGGAGCAGCGCTTCATGATGCTGCTGTTCAAATTGCTGTAAGGTATTTAAATCTGTTTCGGCTTGAATATATTGGGCTTTTTCAGCTTCAAACTGACGGCTTAATCCATCAAAACTGCTTTGAGTGTGCTGAATCTGTGGTTCGAGTTGTTGTTGGGCTTTGAATAACTGCTGCTGCTGAAACATGACCGAACGAATACTGGAAAATATTTGCAGGCGATTTAAACGGTCTTGTTCAGGGGCTAAATTCTGCTGAGCCTGTTTTTGCTGATCATAAACCTGCTGCTTCAGAATAATTTCACTGTCCAGCTTTTGCTTGCGCGCAAACCATTGCTGCTGTTTTTCCAGCTGTGCTTTTTCATTTTCCAACTGGTGATATGCCTGATTCACTTGCTGAAATTGATGCGTTAATTCAGTTACTGCTTCATCAGACAAGATTTCAATATGACCGAGAATATTCTCGATTTCTTTACGCTGACTGGCAACCAGCTTGGTTTTTTCATAAGCCAGCTGACCAATTTTTCCAAAAATAGTGGAGTTGGTCAGATATTCCAGCAGTTCACCGCGTTCATTATCGCGAGCTTTCAGAAATGCGGTCACTTCGGATTGAGCCAGTAGCACCGCGCGAGTAAATTGCTCAAAACTGAGCTGGCAGATTTGATGAATATTGGCATCGACGGCCTTGGCTTTATCGGCAATCACTACGCCGTCAGTCAGGCATTTTAAATAGCGTTGCACACTTTGTAATTTACCGCTGGCATTTTCCCGGGCACGTTTGATTTCCCAGCGTGCCAGATAATGTTTCTGATCTTGCGCAACAAAACAAAGTTCGGCAAAACCATGCGCCGTACCACGACGTAAAACGGTCAAAGGCGAATTGGTGAGTAATTCAGAACCATCGACATCGACCAGTTTACCGTCGCTGTCTTTTAAACGCGGAATTTTATTGAATAGGGCCAGACACATGGCATCCAAAATGGTGGATTTGCCGGCACCGGTTTTACCGACGATGGCAATCAAACCCGCACTGGCCAAAGGTTCAGTTTCAAAATCAATAAAGTGTTCACCTGAAAGCGAAGCTAAGTTTTTTATACGAATGGATAAAATTTTCATGGATAGTTCTTAACGTATCTGTTGTTCTTCAAGTGATTTCTGTGCTTCGTGCATCAGACTCATAAAATCTTTTAAGACATTTTCATCATTGCTATAGCCTTGTTTTTCCCAGATCTGCTGAAACAGTTTGTCTGGTGTCGGCGGTTCTAGACAAATTTTGGCAATGGTAGAACTGTTATTGTCCGCAGATAAATATTGTCGTGAAATGCGCACCAGACGATAACGGTTTTTAGGCAGCGCTTCTTCAAACTGTTGTCTGAGATTAGGCAAAGGCGGGGTCAAGGTGTGATATTCAATATCGACATATTCACGATGGTCAATCTGTGCAATTTCCCCTTCAGGCAAGGCCTTCAGCTTTTCAATTACTTCATTTAATTCACCACGAACTTTATGCAGTTGAATACAGCGCGGGATAGCAAGTGCTTCAAACTGAAAACGTGATTGATCCTGTTTTAACGCATCAATCTGTACATCCACCACCTGATGTTTATAGTTGATTTCACTAAAGGACAAAGGGATCGGTGAGCCGCTATAACGGATATGCGGATGCTGGACTTTTTGCGGTTTATGCAAATGCCCCAGTGCGACATAGTCAATGCAGTCATCAAATAAAGCAGTCGATAAAGCTTCTTCATTGCCTATAATAATTGGGCGTTCAGAATCAGAAGTTTCACCGCCTTGCATATGCGCATGCGACATTAAAATCAGCGCCTGATCATCCGTTTTACGTTTTTTGGCTTCTGCAATGAGTTGCTGGTGTAAATAGGCAATCGCATTTTGACTATTGGTGGTGTGTTCATTAAACCCGGTAATTTCTGCCGGACGTAAGAAGGGTAGCGCTAAGCACCACGCCACAATCTGTTTCTGCTCATCATAAATCGGCACCAGCAAGCGGTCTAAATCGATCTGACCTTCGGCATTTTTATGAATCACACCGACGGTTCTGGCATTGTATTTTTCAAGTAATGGCTCGACCTGCTCAATGCGATAACCCGAGTCATGATTACCGGCAATCATCAGCGTTTGCATATGCGGGGCAAGGGCATGGGCATCGGCTAAAAATTGATAGAGCTGTTTTTGCGCAGCGGATGCAGGATTGATGACATCAAAAATATCACCAGCGATGAGTAGGGCATGTGGCTGTTTCTGCTCGATTTGTTGAAGTAGCCAACTTAAAAACTGTTCATGTTCATACTGGCGTGAATGGTTATAAAAGAATTGTCCCAGATGCCAGTCTGATGTATGAAAAAAATGAACAGCCATGTAACGCCCCAAATCACAATGCATGATGAGGCTATAAATTACCATAAATGCAGCCACTTATTCTGCAATTCATCGCAGGTGCGACTGCTTGAGTGGTATTAATTCATTAGAATTTATAAGCTTTTTTTATTGCGCTTTTTCATCGGCCTCAACCAGGCCGAAGGTATTTTGATCCAGGTCAAGAAAATATCCCTGCCAGCAACGTCCTGGAATAGCGAATTTAGCCATGGCAACTTGACCACCGGCCTGCAGAATCTTTTTCGATGTTTCATCAAAATTTTCAACCAGTACAGAACAGGTATAGGCATTGGTGCCGCAATGGATTGGAGGGATTCCAGCCGGGCGTTTCAGTAATCCGCCCGACATGTTTTCAGTTTCGATCTGATAATATTCAATAGGAAGGCCTTCAACTTGAGTAAATTTCCAGCCAAAAACAGTCTGATAAAAATGTATGTCTCTTGAGAGATCCGAAGACTGGATTTCAAAATAAACAATGTTATTCATGATCTGATCCTAATTTTTCTGAATCATTGAGAAAAATTTTCACGATGGTTTTGCTGCATTATTTCTTTGCTGCATGATTAAAGTGAAAATTTAAACCTAATATCAGCATTTACAGACCTTCCTCATCATTTATAAGCCTAAATATATTTAGTCTTTAAAATGCACCGGAATCCACTGATAGCTCTTACCGTCTTTAGAGTAAATATGTCCAATGCCCGGGAAAGGTAAATGCGGTGCTGCAATCAGCTGACCTTCTTTGGCATATTCAGCAAAGTGTTTTAGACGGGTTTGTACCGCTGCTTTGGGATCAACATCAAATTCAATTGCGGTTTCAGGACGGTCAAACTGAAGCGTATGGGAATGCACGATATCACCAATAAACACCGCTTCCTGACCATCAGATTTTAATTTAAAGCTGTAATGTCCTGGGGTATGACCAAAGGATGGTTTAAATTCGATACCGCCAAATGCCAATGATTTGTCAGAAAAAACTTTAATCTTTTTGGCTTTTTCATATGGAGCCAAAGCTGCTTTAATTTTTTCAACTGTGTCTAAGAAGCCCGCCTGTTTTTCCTTGGGTATTTTTTTTACGGTATTGGGATTGAGCCAGTAGTCATATTCAGTTTTGGCAATATGCAGTGATGCATTTGGATAATTGGCAACGCCATTATTAGAAATGCCGCAAACATGATCAGGGTGCAAGTGGGTGAGGAAGATCTCATTCACTTGTTCAGGCTTATACCCTGATGCTTTGAGGTTGTTATAGATAGAGCCCAAATGTGCACCAAAGCAGCCTGCAGCACCGCTATCTACCATCAAAAGTTGATTGCCTGTATTGATCAAGAACGCATTGACTGAAGTTTGAATACCTTTAGCCTGATCGGCATAGTATTTCTTTAAAATTTCAGTTTTTTGTTGCTCGCTTAAGCCTTTAAACATGGATGGGTTTAGATAGTTGGTTCCATCGAGTAGGGCGGTGATTTGGGTGTTGCCCAATTGCTGATGGTAATAACCTGCGACCTGTTTTTGTTTTGAAATAGGCGCCGGTTCATCAGCGTAACTGTTCATGTTAATGAGTAGTGTGCTGCTAGCAAGTAGGAAGGCAACGAGGCTTTTATTAAAAATGTTCATGGCTATTTTTGTGCTTTTAAAGAGATGCTTATGTATTAGCATGGATATCGGTAAATTTGAATAAGTTTTAAGACTCATGTGTTACGACTCTTATTACAGTAGGCGAGTCATCTGTATTAGAAATTTAATAAGTATCTGTATATTGATTTTTTAATTTTTATTTCATTAAAACTTATTATTTAATAAAAACTTAGATTAATTTCACTTTTATTTAAATACGCGCTAACATGGTGCAAATT
Organism: Acinetobacter sp. UBA5934; assembly: GCF_002430855.1. Taxonomy (NCBI): domain Bacteria; kingdom Pseudomonadati; phylum Pseudomonadota; class Gammaproteobacteria; order Moraxellales; family Moraxellaceae; genus Acinetobacter; species Acinetobacter sp. UBA5934. The sequence goes on from NZ_DJDC01000179.1 coordinate 8,632, forward strand.
TGCATTTTTTGGGTAGTGATATGAGTTTTTGGAGAAAGAAAAACAAAGCAAGTTTCGTATTTTTTATTATTACGCTTTATTCCTTTCTTGGTTTTGGAATTGGTTTTGTGATTTGGGAATATGTGTTGCAAGGTTAATCATTTCAGGCGGCAAATTTTCTAAAAATTTAGTAGTTTTTAATTTACCCGATATTAGAAGCTAAATTTCCAAGATGATTTCATCTTACTTCTGCCGGCTCATGAGAAGTACTTCTTCGTAAGACAAAATTCCTTTGTTCATTAGGGGGCATATTTATATTTATTGAATCTCTTCCTTGCGAAGTGTGCTTCTCCTCTCTTAAAGGAGAAGGAAAACATGAATTAAAGTGCTGTAATTATTTTCTAATGAAAGCTCCTTCTCTATTTAGGAGAAAGTTAGGATGAGGGAAAAACCCAATAAAAAAAGCCCCTAAATCAGTAGGGACTTTTGGCTATCTCATTATTACTTTTTACATTCAGGTTGTGAACGATCAATGATTTGTGTGCCTTCTACACGGTATCCAATTTGACCCACAATAAATGCTTGGTTGAGCTGAGTAATTACGACATCTGATAAAGCAACAGCACAACGATCTTTTTCAATTGCACGGTCAATAGCAGTTTTGAAGTTTGGAATACCTAAAGGAAATAGTACAACAGGAACTTTATCTTCACCTTTAACTCGTTCACCTTTAACAAATTGGTTTGAATTTAGATTGTAGTTTTTAGTTGATGCTACAGTCATATCTGCCATGCGAACTGCACAGCCTGTAAAAGCAATTGTTGAAACAGCTAATGCCGTAGCTAATAATTTTTTCATTCCTACCCCGAGTATTTAATAAATTTTTAAAACCACAAATTTTATATTAATAAGAATAAAAAACAATAAATTAAGAATATTTTAGATAAAAAAAGCCCCTACAACGTAGAGGCTTTTTCTAATCTTAATCTAAAAAATTAAGACACTTTATCACCCGGTTTAGCACCAGATTCAGGTGAAATCACCCAAACGCCATCGCCATTACCCGCAGCTAATACCATACCGTTAGAAATACCAAAACGCATCTTACGTGGAGCAAGGTTCGCTACCATTACTACCAATTTGCCTTTAAGGTCTTCAGGTTGATAGAACTCACGAATACCGCTAAATACATTACGCGGCTCAGCTTCACCAACATTTAAAGTCAATTGAAGAAGCTTGTCTGAACCTTCAACGTGAGCCGCTTCAAGAACTTCAGCCACACGTAGGTCAACTTTCATGAAATCTTCGATACCAATGATTTCAGCTTCGCCCACTTTAGGTTCAGCTTTCTTTTCTACCTTTTTCTCTTTTTTCTTTTCCGCTTTTGGTGCTTCAGCAGGGGCAGCTAAAGAATCTTTAGATGCATCGACCATTGCAGCTACAGCTTTCGGGTCAACACGTTGCATGAGCGGTTGGAACAACGCAATTTCATGACCGACAAGAATCGTTTCACGCGAAGCGAAATCGAAGCTTTCAAGTTGTAAGAAGTGTTGAACTTGAGCAGCTAAAGTTGGAAGCACTGGGCTTAAGTAAACAGCCAATTGACGGAATAAGTTGATGCCAACAGAACATACGTCATGAACTTGTTGCTCTTCGCCTTCAATCTTCGCAAGTGCCCAAGGCTTTTTCTCGTCGATGTATTGGTTGGCTTTGTCTGCAAGTGCCATGATTTCACGAATCGCAGCAGAGAATTCACGTGCTTCATATTGTGCAGCAATCGATGTACCTGCATCAATAAAGCTTTGCACCAATTCAGGCTCTGCACACGTTGTGCTTAACTTGTTGTCAAATTTGGTGTTGATGAATTTCGCACAACGACTTGCGATGTTCACCACTTTACCAACAAGGTCAGAGTTTACCTTCTGTACAAAGTCATCAAGGTTCAAGTCAGAATCTTCAACTTTGTCAGAAAGCTTAGACGCGAAGTAGTAACGTAGGTATTCAGGATTTAAGTGCTGTAAATACGTTTCAGCTTTAATGAACGTCCCACGAGATTTCGACATCTTTTGACCATTTACCGTCAAGAAACCGTTGACGAATAGGCTTGTTGGTGTGCGGTAGTTTGCACCTTCAAGCATCGCAGGCCAGAACAATGCGTGGAAATACACGATGTCTTTACCAATGAAGTGATACACCTCATTTTGAGAATCTTTTTTCCAGTAATCGTCAAAGCTTAAGTCAGGACGTTTGGTTTTGATGTAGTTTTCAAAGCTCGACATATAGCCGATTGGCGCGTCGACCCAAACGTAGAAGAATTTGTTTGGTGCATCTGGAATTTCAAAACCGAAATATGGCGCATCGCGAGAAATATCCCAATCTGACAAACCGGCTTCAAACCATTCATCAAGTTTGTTGGCAATCGACACAGGTAAACGACCTTCGTCACGTGTCCATTTTTGCAGGTATTCACCAAAGTTCGGCAGTTTAAAGAAATAGTGGTCTGAAGATTTCTCTACAGGTGTCGCACCGCTTAACGTCGATTTTGGATTCAATAATTCGGTTGCGTTATATGTTGTACCGCAGACTTCACATGAGTCACCGTATTGGTCTTCCGCTTTACATTTCGGGCAGGTACCTTTAATGAAACGGTCTGACAAGAACATGCCTTTTTCAGGGTCGAACAATTGCTTAACAGGACGTACCGCAATGTTGTCTGCTTCACGGTTTTTAATATAAATTTCTGATGCGCGTGCCTGGTTTTCTGGGCTATTGGTCGAATCGTAATGGTCAAAATCAACCTTAAAGCCAGCAAAGTCACGCTCATGTTCTTTTTGAACATTGGCAATTTGCGCTTCAGGTGAAATGCCGTTGGCTTCAGCACGCAGCATAATCGCCGTGCCGTGAGCATCGTCCGCGCAGACATAAGTCACGTTATGACCCATTGCACGCATGGCACGTACCCAAATATCTGCTTGGATATAACCGAGTAGGTGACCCATATGGATCGGGCCATTGGCGTATGGAAGGGCGTTGGTGACTAAGATATTACGCACGGATCTGACTCTCTCATTCGTATATTATGCAATGGGCGATAATTTTACATGATGCAGAGGGGATTACAAAGAAATGCTTTCGCAGAAGCGAAATGAATAAAGCGACCTGAATATTCAAATACAAAAGATGATCTCATCCGATGAGCGAGTATTAAACAGTTGATCGAGTTACGTTAACGCTACTTTCTGCGATCAATAGCAACAACATGTACAGGCTTTGTTGTAATTTGCTTAATTCATCCACTGGGTTGCATAGGTTGTGCTAAAAAATTGTCTGATAATTTTAATGACACCTCAGGAGGGTACTCATGACTCAGAATAACCAGACAAGTACTTCGAAGCATAATCAAGATGATAAACAACAACATGCACGCGAACTGAATGACCAATTGGCAAAAGAGCAAAAGCAGAACGAGATCGATAAACAGCATAAGCAGGAAAATCAGGACGTTCTAGACGCTCAGAAAAATAATACTGATGAAAAGTCTGAAGCTAAGCAAGGTGCTCAGTCGAATAATGACGTACATGCTGACCAAAAAGATAATTCTGATCATTCTAAAGAAGCTCAGTCTGGCCAGTCAGATAAAAAATCTGAAAGCATTAAGATGGATGACTTGAAAGCCAAGGCGATCGCGATTGGTGAGGAACTGCTGAAAAAAGGCGAAAAGATTCTAAATGACCTAAAAAATGGCAAGTCAGACAGTCAGCAAAATGGTGAGCAAGGTTCTGCTGATTCTAAACAGCCGAAAACGGATCAAAAGTCTGAAGATAAATCGGCAAATCAGTCAGATAAACAAAACGTTAAAGAAGGTCAGGCTGATCAGCAGGATCTGATGGCTAATTTAAAAGAAGCTCTGCACAAATTTGAAGACACCAAACAGAAGATTACTGAGTTAGTCAGTGAAGCTTCGACCAAACTGGGTGAGCTAAGACAGATGGCGACTGACACAATGAGTAAAATGAAAGGAGAAGGCCAATCTCAGTCAGGGGATTCGAAAGAGCAGAATTCTTCGTCCAAGGACAATCAGGATAAACAGCAGAACTCAGCTCAGGCCAATCACAAAGATGACGCTAAAAAAGATCAGGATCAAACAGGTCAATCTGAACAACACAAGTCTGACCAAAATAAACATCATAAATAATGGTTTCAACTTTCAAGCCACTTCAGTTAGAACATGATTGAAGGGGCGAGAAAGGCCGAAAAATTTAAGATCGTTTCGATAGCATTAACACATGGTCCATCTGCATTTTGGGCCATATCTAAATCAGGCGAAGTGTTGTTTAGTGGGACTGAGGTTGATTGAATCTCGATGGGGATTTAATCAACCTGATCGTATTTATTTCATAGCGCTATGTGCTGTATTAAATACCTGTGATAATAGGTACCTAAAGCAATGTGCTATGAGTAAAGACCATGATTGACGAAGATGATTTTGATTACGACCAGCCTGTTACCCGCATGAAGCAAAATGCCAGCAGTCAAAAACAATTGGGCAGTCAAATTTTAAAAGATGCTGAGCAATACCTTGAAGATATCTCGGCAGATGAACATGCTTTTCTCATCAAAACATTATTGGGTTTCGCCGATCAAGAACCATATTTCCAAGTATTGGCAGATGAACTCGATCAACCTGTTGGGGCGAAATTTGCCAATGACGCTTTAAATCTGCTTTATTTCTGGCAAACAATTCATCAGTTTGAAGATGTAGACAAATTCAATTTATTCGATGTAATCAACACGGAAGATTTTCAGACGGAAATGCTGAAAGCTTTTGATGCTCTAAACATTACAGAGCATAAAGTACAGCGTCGTCTCGTGCTTCTAGAAGCATTCAAGTTATATAAACTGGGTTTTTATGCAGGATGTATTCCGATGTTGTATGCACAACTTGAAGGAATCTTGACTGATGTCCTGATTGAGGCCGGGTTTTTAAAGCAAAACGGCACCAAGTTTGTGGATGTATATAAAATTGTTCCGGGCTTAAAGGGCAATGAAATTAAAAGCCTGTGGCATAAAGCAAAAATTGCCGTTGAATTAAATACTTATTTTTCTGAACTTGCTGCTTATAAGATGGACAGCAGTTCAACCGTGAGCATGAGTCGCCATAACATTTTGCATGGCACAGATCTGAATCATTTTAATCAGGGACGCAGTTTTATCTTGTTTATCTGGCTGTTTTCTGCGGTCAGCTTTATGAGTACGCTTAAATACTCATAAAGCCAGAATATCAAGCTGAAATCGGCTGGGTTGAGCTTAGTTGATCGGGTGGATAGGCTAGAGATAGATAAATGGAATTTTGTTACTTAAAACAGATAAAAAATCTATCTCTTTTCTATAGCTTTAATCATGTATGGCTTTATTCAGCAGCGGCTTTAAAAAGAAATTTTTTAGCTTTGGGGTGATGCAAGTCATTTAAAGGAATGAAGGTGATTGCATCTGAATTAAACTTTATATTTATTGACACAATCATTCTTTATGACGCATCGAAATTCTCAAACCTGAGTAGGGGAAGTGTTACTCAAGTTGATATTTCGTATTCTAATTCGCTAAATCACTATAAAAATATAATGAAATTTATAGCTCACGCCAGACTTTATTTTCGTCTTGCAAAGAAACAGTGAAATTAAAATTTGAATCGTCTGATACAAGTAAACTGGTAGGGGTATGCATAACTACTTTTAAAATCGTCCCTTCTTCAAATACGAGGGGATTGCAGTTTTCTTTTTGCAAGATGACTGGTTTTAATAATTCAATTACTAACTTTTCCATTTCACTTCCCTTGTAGATTAGAAATTAGGTTAATAATAGCATAAATTGCTAGATATTTAACCAATTTTATCAGTTTTGCGAGTTAAATCAAAAACAAACGGATAAAATTTACCACGTAGTTTACAGCTTGAATCAAAAAATGAGAAAGAATTAAAATTTATATTCCGATGTATCTTTGGTTTTTAGTCATTCCTGAAAACCACTATGGGTTTGATTATTTGTTCATTTTTAAGAGAGCTTTAATCTATCCAGTTTAATCTCAGTTAAGATCTGCCAAATGCTGTTTTTTAATACGGCATTTTTAATGCTGATGTTTAACAATAAGCAGCAGATTTTAAGTTCAACTGAAATGAAGAAACATCAGCCAAGACTGAGTTAACCATACAACTTGTCTGTTGAATTGACACTCAAAGAAAATGATTTCACCTGAAAAAACATTTCACAAACAGTGTATAAGTTGTTACAAAGATGAAAAGACTAGAATAATAGCCGCGTCATTCATCCAGCTTAAATAGGCTGCAGGATTGAACGGCAAGTTTGAAACTAAAAAATAAAGGAACACCCCGAGCTAATGTTTAAATCTTTTTTCCCGAACCCGAAGTGGTTCTTTTTGTCGTTGGTGCTGTGGTTTGGAATCAATATTGCCTTGTGGTATTCCGGTGGCAATAGTTGGGGAACCGTTTTAGGCTTTGCACCTGGCTATGCCACTGCAGAATTACCGATTGGGGTAAGTCGCTTTTGGTCACCTTCATTTTTATGGTTCTACCTGTGGTTCATCGTTTCCACCGTCATTTTTGCCCTGTTCTGGCGGTTTAAGTCCAGCAATCCATGGCAGGGCTGGTCGGTCTGGGGGTCGGCTTTTATTCTGTTTAATATCTGGTTTGCGGTACAGGTCAATGTGGTGGTGAATGCCTGGTACAGCCCGTTTTATGACCTGATTCAGAAAATGCTGAGCAGTGGTGGAGGCAATGTCAATTTACTCTACAGTGAAACCTTGACCTTCCTGTATGTCGCGATGGTCTATGTAACCATTGCGGTGTTTAACCTGTTCTTTGTCAGTCATTATATTTTCCGCTGGCGTACCGCCATGAATGACTATTACACCGCGCATTGGGAACAGTTGCGTCATATTGAAGGGGCTTCGCAGCGTATTCAGGAAGATACCATGCGTTTTGCCAAAACCACCGAGAGTTTGGGAGTGAGTTTCATTCAGGCGCTGATGACTTTAATGGCATTTTTACCGGTGTTATTACAGTTGTCATCGCACGTGAAACAACTACCAGTGATTGGTGAAATTCCTTATGCACTGGTCTGGGCTGCCATTAGCTGGGCAGTGCTGGGCACCGTGGTGTTAATGCTGGTCGGTTATAAATTGCCGGGTCTGGAATTTAATAACCAGAAAGTTGAAGCTGCTTACCGGAAAGAACTGGTGTATGGCGAGGACTATGCTGATCGTGCCGATCCGCTGACCTTAAAAGAATTGTTCAATCGCGTGCGTTTTAATTATTTCCGCCTGTATTTCCATTATGCCTATTTCAACCTGGTGCGAATCTGGTACATGCAACTGGACAATCTGTATGGTTTATTCGTGCTGTTCCCGAGTATTGCCGCAGGGACGATTACACTGGGCCTGATGATGCAGATTGCCAATGTCTTTGGTAAGGTACGTGAGTCATTTCAGTATTTAATTGAGTCTTGGCCAACGATTATTGAATTGCTTTCGATTTATAAGCGTTTACGGGCCTTTGAATCGACTTTGCATAATTAATCAATACTTAAATTCAGCAATAAACCCGCATAATGCGGGTTTTTTTATACTGTTTTATATTCCACAATCATGAAAACGCTGAGCTATAGTGATCAAAAAGGGAAAGGACAAGAAAAATGAAAAGGTTTTATACGTGGACTTCGCTTTGCTGTCTGGCCGTGAGCAGTCCTTTAATATTTGCCAAAGAAATACAAGGCGTGTCTTTTTCACATCAGGATTGGGAGGTGTATTGCAGTAATACCGGCACCTGTCGGGCAGCGGGCTATCAGGATGATGATCTGCAAAGCATGCCAGCCACAATCTTGTTGACCCGTAAAGCCGGGGCAAAACAAACTGTGCAAGGGAGATTTGCATTATCCAGTTTTGATCAAAATTTAGATAGCAAGAAACTGAATAATCTACACTTTTTTATAAATCATCAGGATTATGGCCAAGTTAAAATTAACATTTCAGAGCAATTGCTGACAGGAACGCTAAATAGCAAACAGCTCAATGCACTGTTACAACAAAGCCGAAAAAAAGCCAACATCGTATTTAAAAATGCCTATTACACCTGGCAGGTTTCTGATGCAGGCATGACAGCTTCATTGTTGAAAATGGATGATTTTCAAAAACGCATGGGCACGGTAGGTGCTTTGGTCAAGCCCGGCACTACAAGTGAGTCGAAAGTATTGGAGGCGCAGCCTAAACGAGTAGTCACCAAAGTGAAAACCGCAGCAAAACCCTATTTAACCCTTCAACCCAATACCAGACAGTACCAAAACCTGTATAAGTTACTCATGGCTGCCGGACCAACACAGCCAGATGCAGCTGAATTTTGTGAAGGCATTTATAATGGAGAGGGTGCCAAACCGCAAGCGATTGAACTCTATAAACTTAGCAATAACAAAGTTCTAGCCACCACATTATGCTGGCGCGGTGCCTATAATGAAGGTTATGGGGCTTGGGTAATGAATCAATCTTTAACAGGCAAAGCGACTTTTGTGACCGAATCTGCATCGGATTTTGCACCGGGTGAAATCAGCAGTGCGCAAAAAGGTCGCGGTATTGGCGATTGCTGGAAAATGGGCGAATGGATTTGGCAGGGACAAGCTTTTGTTCAAATTGTAGATCGCTGGTCGGGTATGTGTAAAGGTTTTGCTGGTGGTGCCTGGGATCTGGATTTAATTGAAGCCGTAGTGAAATAACCCATTTCATTTATGCTTTTGATTACGCCAGTTAGTTATTTGTATAAAAGAATAAATTTTCATCAGTTTATGATGGAAATTGTCGAATAGCTTCAGGAATAACTGAAGCTTCACCAATCATTAAAAAAAATAAGCTGACGCAAAAATGTTATCCGGTTCAGATTTTAGGGTTAAAAGCTTTAAAAAATTGGCAGTTATTTTGCATTTTTATGCAAAAATGCATTCTTAAGCTCATGAGAATTAATAATAAAATCAAAGTGCTGTATTTGTTATTTCCCCGATTTTCATATATTTTCTAAAGACAGCATTAGTGAGCATTAATACGTGAATTTCAAAACATTCATCTTGATTGGTGGGTTAGGCATCGCTTTACACGGCTGTACGAGTTTTAATGGTTCAAGCTCAGACAATTCGGTTAAAAATTTTGCCTCACCACAGGAAATGATTGCTCAAAAAAATATCAATCAAGCCAATGGGCAGGCGAAAGAATATGTTTATTCTTGGGGATCAAATCAGAATGACAAAGAACCTCAATCTTTATATCCAAGAAAATATTTAAACAATTATTGTTCTGTCAAGAATGGCAAGTTTAGTCTGTTATATAAAAGTAGCTTGTCTCTGGTGAAGAATCAGTCGGATAAAAAGCTGCTTTTGGCATCTGGCAATGTCAAACAGGGCATAGGCGCCTATAAATGTGTGCAAAGTAATGGACATAGCTGGATTGTTTCGATTGAGCCGGTTTCAGAACGTAAATCAGGAGATGGAAGCAATGCACGGCTGGTGAGTTTGCAAACCAGACTGATGTCGGCTGATGAAGCAAAACGCTTCTATACAAATGTGGCTGTAACTTCTCGTGCGGCTGAAAAAAAATCCAGTCCCAATGAGCAGAACACTAAAAAAGCGCTAAATAAATCGACTCCTCCAAAGGAGCAGGAGCTTAAAAAAGAAATCAAGCCTGCAGCTGAGTTGCCAGCAGTACAGCCGCTAAAAGTCGTGGAAACACCTCAACAACAGCAATTGCAAGCTTATGTTTCTGCACGCCGTGATTTAAGCAAAGGGCAAAATCAGATTAACGCCTGTAATAATGCACAACGTGCATATAACTATGGAAAATTAAAAGGCACGAATGCCAGTGTATATACCGATTCGGGCATGTTGGTGGCGCGCTGTTTAACCAGTGTGCCTGCTTATAGCAATCGTTTTGCTAATTCAAAAGCTCAAGCAATTAAGATTTTGCAGCATCTAGCCAATAATTATAATCATGCGGGCGCGAAGAATATGTTGCGGCAGATTAAATAGTTTGACTGCATTAAATTGGAATTTTAAAAGACTCGTCCAATCAGTGGGATGATCCCCATGATTGGACCGGGGATCATCTCTAAGTCTTATCCTCTATAAATTCTTTTTGTTGGAGTCGACATTTTACTTGAATGGAAAACAGCATTTTTAGGGTTTGATTCAATTTTCAGTGAGTTCAGTTTACAGAGTCATAACAGGTAAAAACTTGAGCTTTATGATACAAAGAAAATGATTTTTTCACTGGAGTTCGCTTTATGTCTCGCAATGTTTTTACCACGGCTCGTCACAGCATTTCACGTATAGGCTTTTCTGCCTTGATGGCGGTTGCATTGCTGGGTTCCGCGCAACTGGCGACAGCAGGGCCAACGGTCGATCAGCTCAGCGATTGTCTGGTGAAATCGACCACCGAAACCGATAAGAAAACTGTATTGCAATGGACCTTTGTGGCGTTATCGACGCATCCAGATTTAAAAAGTTTTAGTCATGTGACTGACGTTCAGAAAGAGCAACTGGATAAAAGCCTGGCGACCGTTTTACAGCGCATCTTGGTGGAGCAATGCTCGAGTCAGACCAAAGCGGTGATTCAGGCAGAAGGCTTGCAAGCTGTAGGCGATAGTTTTCAGGAGTTAGGCCGTACTACCGGTGAAGCGATTGTGAAAAATCCTGAGGTGAATCAGCAGTTGAAAGGTGTGCTGCGTTATGTCGATTTAAATAAGATGGTGATGACGTTTTTGACGCCGGATGTATGGAATAAGTTGGGTCTGATTCGTTAGTTTAAATCCTCTCCCTAGCCCTCATCCTTTCTTGCGCTTCGTTTTAAAGCAGTGCTTTAAAACTTGCTTAGCAGAGGGAGCTGTACGTATCTGTATAATTTCGTGACAAAGTCTCCCTTTTTAAAAATGAGAGGCGAACGCTTGCGAAAGGGATTGTCCAAAAATAATTTGAGTAGCAATATTTTTATTTTAAGTTTATAATTTTTATATAAATTTATAAACTTAAAATTAATTAGGTGCAATAATGATTGCAAACTATTCTATATCAAACTTTAAAGTTTTTTCTGAAAGTAACAAATTGAAGTTTGCTCCAATAACCTTGATTTATGGGCCAAACTCATCGGGGAAATCAAGTATTATTCAATCACTTTTAGTGTTAAAAAAATCTTTGTTAAATGGACAAGTTAGCACGCCTTTAAAATCAAATAATGAATATTTCCAATTAGGTAGTTATACTTCAGTTGTAAATAATCATGATAAAACTAAAGACATAAATTTCGAAATAAATACTGAAAATTCAAGTTTTAAGTTTGTTTATGGATTGATAGAAAATAATAATATAAAGTCTTCGTTCTTAAAAAATGTTAATTTGAAGGATAATAAAAAAAGAGAATATAACTTTGAGTGCAAAATAGATGATAAAAATTTTGGTTTTGATAGATTCCAATTAAAACTTGGAGAAAATTATGATGAATATATCATTGACTCCTTTAAGGATACAATAAACCCTTTCGATTTTTTGCAAAAACAGTTTAATTCATTGGATGCGAGAAAAATTAAAAGAATATTTAAAGATATTCAAAATGAAACTGTTAAGAAAAGAGAGTCGAAGGTAATACCGATAGAAATTTTAAAAAGAATAAATCTTTCAAAATCACCAGTTCTTGGTGATTTTTCTGATATAGAACAAATATTTAAACGTGTAATGGTAGACATAATAGAAAAAGATTTATCTGATAAAGAATAAAAGCTTAAATATATTTTAAATAATATTTCCTATATTGGTCCTCTGCGTCCTCATCCTCAAAGGGTTTATTCTCTTGATAGTTTATATACTGACACTGTAGGACAAAAAGGGGAAAATTTCTTATCTTTTTTGGCTAAGGATAGTGAATATAAAAATAGTGTTAATAAAGTCTTAAAAGATTTTGGTATTAAATATGATATTGATATAACAAGAACAGATAATGAAATTATTGGTGATACTTTATCTTTAATATTAGTTGATAGAAATACTAATCTTAAAACTACATTGGTAGATGTAGGTTTTGGAATTGGTCAGGTTTTACCAATTTTAATTGAAGGTTTAGTAAAAAAGCACAGCACTATATGTATAGAACAACCTGAAATCCATTTACACCCCAAATTACAAGCTGACTTAGCTAATTTCTTTGCTAAGGATGTACTTTCAGATAAAAGTAATCAGTGGATAATTGAAACTCACAGTGAGTCATTACTTTTACGTTTTCAACGATTAATTAAGTATAAAGAACTAAACCCAGAACATATCTCAATAATTTATGTAAATCCCACTGCAGACGGTGCGGAAGTAATCCATATTCCGTTAGATGAAGATGGAGACTTTACTGTAGCATGGCCAAATGGCTTTTTTGATGAGCGTTTAGATGAAATGTTTGGTGGTAATCCTTTTGGTGAAAAATAATGTTGTATACATTTAAGTTAACTTATGAATTGTTAAATTCATCTGCCTTAAAGATTAAAGCTATTAATACAAATTTTCTTGAGTCATGGCGTAAAAATGGAGTTGTTGTTTTTAAAAAGCCTGAAGAGGTTTTGAAATTTAGTAGGTCCTTGGCAAAAAAAATTGACCCCAAGTACATACAACTTTGGAATACAGCTTTAACTTCTAATTTAGTAATATTCGATGAAGAATTGGAAGATATTGAATTTATATTGGATGAAGAAGATTTTAATAAAATTTTTTATAAAAAATTTGGATGTTCTACTATTTATATAGACCAAGATACAGAAGATTTGATATCTAATTATAGTAATTATAAAAAATATTGTGGTAAAGAGTTGAAAGAAATCATTAGTATAGATTCATATTCAGACTCATTTTTTTTAAGCGAAGCTGATATTTATTCTAATAAGCAAATTGATTCTGAAGAAACTCTTCAAGAAATTTGGGAAAAAAGATTTAAAAACTTTTTTAAATATAATCACAGTATCACTATTGTTGATAGATACTTATTTATTAATGAATGGGATAGTTATAATAGAAGAGGTAACTCAGCATTATTAAACTTATTTAGAAAACTAGCTAGTGAAAATATTAAACTAAAAAAAATTGAATTTGTCTCCAATGACTATGTAGACTCGATTAACATCTGTGATTTTTTTGAGAGAAATATTTGGTCATCAAGTATTTTAAAAAATGTATGTGAAGAGGTTAAACTTATTTCAAAAGAGGATAGTTTTTTTAAAGGGGACTTTCATGATCGTCTAATCCGTGCAGATAAACATTATATTGAGATTGGAATAGGTTTGGGTGATATATTTAGAGACCCAAAAATGAAAAAATTTACTACTTTGACAATGAAACCTAAAAAACCAGCAGATTATGAAAGTTATATAAATAGTGCAACAAGAATAGATATTAATAATTCTCAAGAATGGATTAAAAAGTATCAAAAAGAAAACCCGTCCTAAGACGGGTTTTTTATTACAAAATTAATCAGTTTTAACCAATCAATTTTTTCATTAATTCATTTACTTGAGCAGGGTTAGCCTTACCACGTGATGCTTTCATCACCTGACCAACCAGACCGTTGAAAGCTTTCTCTTTACCAGATTTATACTCTTCAACCATCTTCTCGTTTGCAGCAAGTACTTCTTTAATAATCGCTTCAATCGCGCCAGTATCAGTTTCCTGTTTCAAGCCTTTTTCAGCAATAATTTCGTCCGCAGTTTTGCCTTCGTCCCACATAAAGCCGAACACTTGTTTCGCAATCTTACCGCTGATTGTATTGTCTACAATACGCGCGATCATACCGCCAAGTTTTTCACTCGACACAGGAGAATCAGCCAAATCTAAGCCTGCTTTGTTGAGCGCCCCTGAGAATTCACCCATCACCCAGTTAGCCGCAATCTTACCTTGTGCAGCACCGCCAGCAGCTTTCACCACGTCTTCGTAAAACTCTGACATTTCACGAGTCAGTGTAAGAACGTGAGCATCATACTCAGTCACACCAAAGTCCGCCACGAAACGCGCACGACGT
>NZ_DJDC01000180.1:0-3437 GCF_002430855.1 Acinetobacter sp. UBA5934
GCCCAGGTTGGAGAGCCAAATACAAAAAAGCCCGCAGCATTAAAGCGGGCTTTTTTTTTGCCTGAATAATTTATAACTGTTTAAATCATTCGCTAAATTAACCATCCTAATTTCCCTTTTTTAAATCTAACCTGTAAGTATCGATCTAATACCAAGTTGTATATCACAACCAAGTCATACTATTCATCATCATGAATTTTTAAGCTATTTTTGAAAATTTATAGTGAAACAGAATAAGCCATAAAAAAAGCGCACCGAAATGCGCTTTTGATTCGTTTACCCATTTAAAGCTGGATAAATATCACAATCGTTTTATTGCTGAGGTAAAGGAATATATTGTGAATTATTATTCTGTGCTTTACGTTCAGCCACGACCACATTCAGGCTTAATGGTTTCTCATCTCGAACCACTTCAACTTTGATGGTGCTGTTCGGCGCTTGCAAGGCTACATAATTAATCAAGTGAGAAGCAGAAGTAATGGGTTCCCCATTAACCTGAATAATTTTATCACCCTTTTTAATTCCCGCCTTGGCTGCCGGACCATGAGGAAGCACATCTGCAACGACTACACCATTCTGCTTAGGTTCAAGAATATTGTCCTGTTGCACTGGCATAAGGCTAATGCCCAACCAGCCACGAACCACACGGCCGTCTTTCAGAATTGAATTCAGAATTTGCTGACACACTTTCGCAGGAATGGCAAAACCAATCCCCAGTGAACCGCCTGATTGAGAGAAAATGGCCGTATTCACACCAATCAGATTACCCGCCACGTCAATCAGCGCTCCACCCGAGTTCCCTGGATTAATCGCTGCATCGGTTTGAATGAAGTCCTCATAGGTATTAATACCCAAATCTGAACGGTTGGTGGCAGAAATAATCCCCTGTGTCACCGTTTGCCCTACACCGAACGGGTTACCAATCGCCAGCACCACGTCTCCGACTTCATTGCCACTGAGTTTAAATGGCAAAACCGGCAGTTTGTCGAGTTCGATCTTAATCACAGCAAGATCAGAATCCGGGTCTGTACCAATCACTTTAGCCACTGCACGACGTCCATCATTCAAGCCCACTACAATCTGTTCAGCCTGAGCAATCACATGGTTGTTAGTTAAAATATAACCATCTGAACGAACAATAACACCTGAACCCAGGCTGTTTTCATTTTGTTCCTGATCAAATTGTTCAGGGGCCTGATCACCAAAAAATTCACGAAATGCAGGATCATTTAACAAGGGATGCTCTGCTTTGTTCACTTTCTGGGTAGTAAAAATATTCACCACCGCAGGAGCAGCCACCTTCACAGCAGTACTATAAGACTCGACCGCACCTGCTCTGTTGGTATTGACTAAAGGCTCGACTTTTTCTCTGGGCATCTTTATACCGTCAGACGCCACAGGGGCTTGTGGCTTCTGGGAATGTTGCCAAACAAGAAAACCGAGAGTGACCAAAATAAGTAAAACCCAAGGTAACCATGTAAAGGTGCGGCGCACGTTAATTTCCTCTAACAATATTTTAATTCGTTGATGACTAAGTAATTTATCTGCCATTGTAAAATGAAATACAGCAGGAAACATAAAAATAATTCAGAGTTTTGTGCTGCTTTAGTTACAATTCAAACTATGTTTTGATGACCTTAAATATAGAGGCTTTTGGGAAATTTATGGCAAAGCTCAACCAGATTATTCAGTGGTGTGATCAAACCCTGAAATCACACGAATTTAAAGACTATGCACCAAATGGCTTGCAAATAGAAGGCAGACCGGACATCAATAAAATTTTGTGTGCTGTTACCGCATCTCAGGATGCTATTGAGGCAGCAATTGAACAAAATGCGGATATGCTGTTGGTCCATCACGGCTATTTCTGGAAAGGGGAACCCTACCCGATTACCGGCATGCGCGGTAAACGTATCAAAAGTCTGATTCAGCATGATATCTCGCTAGTGGGCTATCACTTACCATTAGATAGCCACCCCACTTTAGGTAATAATGCGGCAATTGCCGATCTATTAGCATTAGAAAATATTGAAGCCTTAGACCCAAGCGAACGCAACCCGATTGGCAATATTGGTTATTTAAAACAACCTGTGTCTGCTGCAGAATTTAAGCTGTATGTGTCTCAGCGTTTAGATTTTAATGCCATTCATCTTCCTGCCGATAAAACATCAATCCAGAAAATCGGTTTCTGTACCGGTGGTGCACAAGATTTTATTGGCAAAGCGGCTGAGCAAAATTGTGATGCGTATATTTCTGGTGAAGTCAGTGAACGTACTTTTTACGAAGCGAAAGAATTGAATGTTCACTATTATGCTTGCGGGCATCATGCAACCGAGCGTTATGGCGTACAACGCCTGGCAAAAGCTATTTCAGAACAGTTCGATATTGAGTATAGTTACTTCGAATTAAACAATCCGATTTAATTCGACTGACGGTTATGATCAGCGGCTTTATTCATATATTTTCAGGCTTTATTCTGTATTGTTATTTATACACGATGCCCATTTCTGCCCGATTATCTATTACAATAAAGCCACTTATTGTTAAAACCCAGCAAAATGCAAGGAATTGAAAACATGACAACCATTACTTTACCAGCATTACCTTATGGCTACGAAGATCTTGCCCCACACATCAGCAAAGAAACTTTAGAATACCATCATGACAAACACCACAATACGTATGTGGTTAACCTGAATAACCTGATCGCTGGTACTGAGCTTGAAGGCAAAACTCTAGAAGAAATTATTACAGCAACTGCTGGTGATGCTGCTAAAGTGGGCGTATTCAACAACGCTGCTCAAGTTTGGAACCACACGTTCTACTGGAACTGTATGGCTAAAAACGGCGGCGGTAAAGCAACTGGTACTTTGGCTGCAAAAATTGACGAAGCTTTTGGTTCTTACGAAAAATTTGCTGAAGAATTTGCTGCTGCTGCAACCACTCAATTCGGTTCAGGTTGGGCTTGGTTAGTGGCTGACGAAGTAAACGGCCAGCTTTCAATCATGAAAACTTCAAATGCTGATACGCCAATGGCACACGGTAAAATTGCAGTGTTGACGATTGACGTTTGGGAACATGCTTACTACATCGACTACCGTAATGCTCGTCCTAAATATATCTCTACTTTCCTAGAAAGCCTAGTGAACTGGGATTATGCTAATGCAAAATATGCTGGCCAAGAAGCTGGTGTAGAAAAATAAAATTTGAAATAAATTTTATTTATTGCATAAAAAACCACCCTTTAAGGGTGGTTTTTTTATTTTTAATGCTTAAATGAATATTTATAAAGCAAATGATTCATTTCTTTACATTATCTGGTTGACGACTTCAGTTTTCATCCCTAAAATGCGCTTCAGATTCTCCAATAGCTCAGTCGGTAGAGCGACGGACTGTTAATCCGCAGGTCCCTGGTTCGAGCCCAGGTTGGAGAGCCA
>NZ_DJDC01000180.1:3534-4066 GCF_002430855.1 Acinetobacter sp. UBA5934
GGTTCGAGCCCAGGTGGAAGAGCCAAGATTCTAAAAAGCCCATTCATCATGAAGGGGGCTTTTTTTTATTCTCCAAATTTCTTTGCCCATCTCGCACAACTCACACTTTTGATTTGTGCTCTGGAATAATATCTTTTTATTAAAAAAGTAGATCATTCCCCTATCTATTGCTCACTTCTTAAAATTTGGTTATGTTCATTCTAATAAAAATATTCTAATCCACTGCTATGAATGCAACCTAGTTAAAATCCCTCATTTTCTGGATTATTTTGATTATTGTTATGTTCGCCGTATTTCAATGCAGTCAAAATTCTGAAAATAAAAAGCAGGCTTCTGCACTCATGTATGAACGCCTGTTTCATTGCACCGGTCATTTACCGCAAAAGAACCCGGAAGTTTTAAAACACATTCAGCAGCAACTCAAACCCGAGCTCACTCAAGCCGAGCTAATGAAACTGATCAACGAATGTCGGCAAGCCTCCCCATTACAAAGCAAAGAAACTTATATAAATTTAATAAAATCACTTAAATA
>NZ_DJDC01000024.1:0-7171 GCF_002430855.1 Acinetobacter sp. UBA5934
TAAATTCGTGTCCCATCGGCAGGCCGGCAAAGTTGATTCGTGGCTGTTCACCGACTTTCGCCACCCCAAAGCTCGGTGCACGTTTGTTGTTGCCATCAAAACGGGCAGTCACCTGATCCGACAGCGCGGCAATTTCCGTCACCAGTTCCTTGATTTTGTCCGACTTGTCTGAAGCATCTAAAGTCGCGACCAGTTCAATCGGGCTTTCTAAACGTTGTAATAAGGTTTTCAGTTGTGCTGAAGTATTTTGGTCTAACATGGCTAACGTTTCCAAGGGAGTAAATGCTTATTTAATAAAGCTATAATAGGGGAAATAATTGAATAGGTAAAACTTTTCATTTTTATAAAAACGATCGGTTTAATAGATTATGAGATTGTTATAAGTAACTTTTACCAAAAAGATCTTTTTATTACATGAAGGTTTAATGTGAATCTTCAAGTAATTATTCTTGATTTTTAGGAAAATAATTAAATTTAACTCATGATCAGGAAATTTTTTGATTATGATAAAAGCCAGTTTTTTATGGGCAATAATAAATGGATCTTAAATCTGGAATTTATCAACATTATAAAGGCAATTTATATCAGGTTTTTCATGTGGCAACGCATAGTGAAACGCGTGAAAAGCTTGTAGTGTATCAATGCCTATATGGTGATTATTCGATGTGGGTGCGTCCTTTAGAGATGTTTCAGGAAACCGTCACTCTCGCGAACGGTGAAATTTTTCCCAGATTTAAATTGATTCAAGAAACGGCATAGATATAGATTTTCGTCATGGATCGGTTAGACTCAAAATAATTGCAATGGATAGGGACCTCTGATATGAGCATGAATTTGGCTTTTCAAACACGGATGCAGGAGTTGTATCAAGGTTTTATCAAATTTGATGCTTTACAAACCGATCGTATTCAGCGCTACCGTAATATTGAGCCGGATTCTGCATTATTTTTGGCGATGCAAATTCGTATTCAACAGTCGAAAAAAATTTTAGAAGTGGGAACTTCTACCGGTTATTCGACGTTATGGCTTGCCAATGCTGCACAGCAGACCCAAGGTCATGTGACCACACTCGAAATTGATCCTTCACGAACCGCTCAAGCACAGCAATATGCTCAAGAATTGGCACTGGATGAATATATTGATTTTTGGGTGGGAGATGCTCAAGAGTTTTTGGAAAACAGTACCAGTCAGTATGATTTTATTTTGTTAGATGCCGAGCGCGATGCGTATGTCGATTATTGGGCCTATCTGCAACATATGATTGATCCGCAAGGCGGGGTTTTGATTGTCGACAATGTGATTTCTCATGCGGCAGAAGTGAAAGAATTTATCGAATTAGTCAAAAATGATGGACGTTTTCTCACCCTGACTCTGTCGAAAGGAGCGGGGTTATTTATGATCTGTTATAAATAAGCGCGCATGCTGCGAAGTTCATGAACGGATATATCAAAATCAGGGCAAGGCCCTGATTTTTTAATGACTGATGTGTTTAATCAATCGACACCCGAGAAAAATGTAAGTCGTATTCTAGATATTTATGCACAAAAGCAGCTTTGTCATGACATCGCAGCAAATTATCGTAAATAAAAGGCGGTACAGGGTAATATAAATCGCCAGAGCCATTATCGTAAAAAATTTTTAAATAGCGTGATGATGCACTGTATTTCCAAGATGTTACTGCATTCAGTGTTCCCATAAGCACCTCATTTTTTGTATGACCAAAGTCTGTTGATGTCTTACTGAGCATGACCTTAAAAAGGTCATAACTGATGTATAGCAGAAATAAAAAGTGGAAGGTAGTCTAATTTTGAGATTTAGTATTCTGTTTTTTTAACAGCATAAATTAGACTGATTAAAACGATTATACGCAGAGCATTCCTTAAAAACGGCATGATGTCGCTTTATTAGAATAATAGGGGTTTTTATGTCGACATTTTTTTGAAAAGTCTCAAACCGATGCAACCACCTGATGTCACGGAGCAGCATCGGGTGGCAACATCACTGGAGCTTTTATTCGACCTGATTTTTGTGGTGGCTATTGTATCAGCAGGTCAACAATTGCATCACGCGATTATTGAAAATCATACAGTTCACGACATGCATTAATTTAAAAATATAAAAGCAAAAGATAAAAACTAAAAAAACCGCGCTAAAAGCGCGGTTTTTTATATCAGTGCAATCTAAACGAGATTAGATTTTACCCACTAGGTCGATTGAAGGAGCTAAAGTAGCATCGCCTTCTTTCCATTTAGCTGGGCAAACTTCACCTGGGTGAGCGTGAACGTATTGAGCTGCTTTAACTTTACGAAGAAGTTCTTGAGCATCACGGCCAACACCACCAGCGTTGATTTCAACGATCTGGATTTTACCTTCAGGATCGATAACGAAAGTACCACGGTCAGCAAGACCATCGGCTTCGATTAATACATCAAAGTTTTTAGCAAGTGTCCAGTTCGCATCACCAACCATTACGTATTGGATTTTTTTGATTTCTTCAGAAGAATCGTGCCAAGCTTTGTGGGTGAAATGCGTGTCAGTAGAAACTGAGTAGATTTCAACGCCTAATTTTTGGAATTCAGCGTAGTTGTCTGCAAGGTCACCTAGTTCAGTTGGGCAAACGAAAGTGAAGTCAGCTGGGTAGAAGAATACTACAGACCATTTGCCTTTAAGATCAGCTTCAGTCACTTCAATAAATTGACCGTTTTGGAATGCAGTTGCTTTGAATGGTTTAACTTCTGTATTAATTAAGCTCATCATTGTCTCCATGATTGAGGTTTGTATTTGATTTCCAAAAGGATAGCGAATTTTTTGTTATTGCTGAAACAGTATTTTTACATTATTGAAATCGGAAAAACCGAATTTACTAATATAAAGCCTACAATTCCACCAAATCTGCTTCTTTATCTATTCAATCATTTAAAAATCATTATTGAATGACAAAATATCAGTTTTTCAGCTTGCCTAAGAACATGAAGGTTCAGCGTTTAAAATTCAAGGGCAAAGTATCTTTTAAAGTAAATTTCTTTTTCTGAAACCAGACTATTGTTGTATTTAGTTAGCGTTAATAAATGAATCATCCGGGTATTTTTGAAGATAAGCGATTGGCTAACTATTGTTATATAAGTCAATTTTAGCAGAAAGGATGGCTTATTTTTGCTGCTTTAAGGGGATTGTTTACATCAAAGAGTATGAATAAATATTTGCTTATCTTTCTCTTGAGAGCGTTACAGCGTAAAATACCCAGTTCAATTTTTTGTTTTGGGATAAGTTATCTGTGTTAAGTCATTTAAATGTAGATCAATGGGTCATGGCACGTGACCGTCATCGTTTAAATCGACTACGCAAAGGTAAAGATGCGAACGAAAAACAGTATCAGGAATTGTTAGAAAAATCGAATTATAAAGTTCGTGAACGTCTATCCCGTATTCCGAACATCAAGCTGAATCAAGACCTTCCCGTTACCCAATATGCCGATAAATTGATTGATGCGATTCAACAGCATCAAGTGATTATTGTGGCTGGTGAAACCGGTTCGGGTAAAACCACCCAGTTACCGCAAATTGCCATGCTGGCCGGACGTGGTTTAACCGGCATGATTGGTCATACCCAACCGCGACGTTTGGCTGCGCGTAGCGTGTCGCAGCGTATTGCCGAAGAAGTGGGTGAAAAACTGGGTGACTCGATTGGTTTTAAAATCCGTTTTAACGAACAGGGTTCACAAGATTCCATCGTGCGTTTAATGACGGATGGTATTTTGCTGGCTGAACTGGCGAATGACCGTTACTTAACCAAATACGACACCATTATTATTGATGAAGCACATGAGCGTTCACTCAATATCGACTTTATCATGGGCTATTTAAAACAGCTCTTGCCACGTCGTAAAGATTTAAAAGTCATCATTACTTCAGCAACCTTAGATGTAAACCGTTTTAGTAACTACTTTTTTGATGCACCGATTTTTGAAGTCGAAGGGCGCAGTTTTCCTGTAGAAGTGCGTTATCGCCCTATTTCAGAAATGAGTATTGGCGGTAGTGATGATGACGAATTTGATGACTTTGAAGAAAACCTGCCGCGCGCAGTGGTTCAGGCGGTAGAAGAATGCTTTGCCGATGCGCAGCAAAAAGGCCATCCCGAACATGCCGATATCCTGATATTTGCCAGTACCGAACAGGAAATTCGTGAACTGCAAGAAACCCTGCAAAAGCATGGTCCACGGCATACCGAAATTTTGCCTTTATATGCCCGTTTAGCAATAGCAGAACAGCAAAAGATTTTCAGTCCTGGTGGTAGTGGTCGACGCATTATTATTGCTACCAACGTCGCCGAAACGGCCTTAACTGTACCGAATATTCGCTATGTAATTGACAGCGGTTTTGCACGTATTTCACGTTACAGTTATCGCTCGCGGGTACAGCGGTTGCCAATTGAAGCTGTCTCTCAAGCTGCAGCCAACCAGCGTAAAGGTCGCTGTGGCCGTATTGCGCCGGGCGTCTGTATTCGCCTGTACTCTGAAGAAGATTTTCAGAGCCGTCCTGAATTTACCGAACCTGAGATTAAACGTACCAATTTGGCCTCGGTCATTTTACAGATGCAAAGTCTCAATTTGGGTGAGCTGGAAAGTTTCGATTTTATCGAACCGCCAGATCATCGCCTAGTGAATGATGGCCGCAAGTTGTTGATTGAATTAGGGGCCTTAAATGAGAAGAAATCCGAACTGACGAAAATCGGTCAGCAAATGGCGAAGATGCCGATTGACCCACGTTTGGCCCGGATGATTTTGGGTGGAGCACATTTTGGTGTACTAAATGAAGTGCTGATTATTGTGGCTGCGCTGGCAGTACAAGACCCACGTGAACGTCCGGCCGATAAACAGATGCAGGCGGATCAGAAGCATGCCTTGTTTAAGGAAGGGGAATCTGACTTTCTGTTCTATATCAAGTTATGGGAAACCTTGCAAAATAATCGTGCGTCGATGAACGAAAATAAACGGCGTAATTTTGCCCGTCAGCATTTTTTAAGCTGGTTACGTTTACGTGAGTGGAAAAAAACTCACGAACAATTGTTTGAGCTGGCTCAAGGCTTAAAGCTTTCCTTTAATGATAAAAAAGCCAGTTATGAAAACCTGCACCGTGCTTTACTGACTGGTTTGCTTTCGTTTATTGCCAACAAGACTGATGAACGTAATGTGTTTATGGCAGTACGCCAGCAAAAAGCACGGATTTTCCCGGCTTCGACTTTGCATAAAACCAATACGCCGTGGGTGATGGCTTTTGAGATGGTGGAAACCTCTCAAGTGTATTTGCGTACGCTAGCCAAGATTGAACCGGAGTGGATTCTGCTGGCGGCGCGTGATTTGCTCAAACATCACTATTTTGAACCACACTGGTCGAAGAAAGCCGGGGTGGTGAATGCCTATGACCAGATTTCTCTGTTTGGCTTGATTATTGAGCCGAAACGTTTGATGAACTATGAAAAAGTCGATCAGACTGCGGCACATGAAATTTTTCTGCGCGATGCCCTAACTACAGGCAATCTCGGTATTATACCGCCATTCTTGAAGCATAACCTGCTTAAGCTTGAAGAAGTAGAAAGGGTAGAAGATAAGCTGCGTCGTCGCGATCTGGTGGTGGATGAAGAAACCATTTATCAGTTCTATGCCGCAAAAGTTCCTGAAGAAGTGGCGAGTCGTCGAAGTTTTGAAGATTGGCGTGCCACAGTTGAGCCGCAAAATCCGCGTTATTTGTTCGTTGATGATGATGCGCTGTGGATGAATGACCGTCCCACTACGCAGCAATTCCCGGACTATTTACACAATGGTGCATTACGTTTGGCTGCAAGCTACCGTTTTGACCCTAGTCATGATGAAGATGGCGCAACGGTTAAAATTCCGGTACAGGCCTTGCCACAGGTGGATGAAAAGATCTGGTCATGGGGCATACCAGGCTGGCGTCAGGATTTGATTGAAGCCTTATTGAAATCCTTGCCTAAAGATAAACGTCGCAATCTGGTGCCGATTCCTGACACAGCACGTAAATTAATTTCCCGTATTGATGCAGTGAATTTACGTGAGCACATTTTTAGTTATTTGGCTTTCCAGTTGCGTGGTGAACAAATTACCGAGAAAGACTTTTCTTTAGCGCGTGTAGATCAGTATTTGCTGCCGTTCATTAAAGTGATTGATGAAAAGGGTCGGGTAATTGAAAAAGGCCGTGATTTGGCCGAACTGAAAGCCCGTTGCCGAACTGAAACCCATAGTCCGGTGAAACAGCTTAAAGGTGAATTTAAAACTTTCCCGGAAAACTTTACTTTTGAAGCCTCGCAAAAAGTGACAGGGGTTGTGGTTAAGCAATATCAGGCTTTGGTTCCAGGAAAACCTTTTGCAAAGCTCGATACTAAAGATGAATCAGGTGTGGTGATTCAAACCTTTAATGATCAGGCAGAAGCCATTAAGCAGCATCGGGAAGGGGTGATTCATCTGGTGTATATGCAGTTGGGCGATCTGATCCGTCAGCTGAAAAAACAGATTTCCAAACCCTTGGCTCTGGCCTATTCACCGCTGGGTGATAAGGCTCAACTGGAGCAAATGTTAGTTTATGCCACACTTCAGATGACAATAAATGAGCTACCTGTCAATGCTGAAGAGTTTCAAAACTTGATTTTAAATGTAAAAAAATCTTTCCTAACGCATGGTCAAGTGGCATTATCTGTACTCAGTGATATTTATATCCAATGGCAGGATATTCGTCGGAAATTGTTGGTTTTAGACGATTCTATCTTTGGGAAAAATATTGATGACATTGAAGATCAGCTTGATTTGATGAGTCTTTCCAACTGTGTGTATGTCAAATCTTCCGATATATGGCAGGAATTTCCACGCTATTTAAAGGCATTGGTCTTGCGTTTGGAACGCTTGCCAAATAACCTACAAAGGGACAATTCTGCCATTGATCAAGTTGACCCATGGATGGAAAAATTGTTTAAGTTTAAAAATGACGCTCGCCTGAAAGATCTGTACTTCATGGTGGAAGAATTCCGTATTTCCCTGTTCTCACAGCCGATGAAAACAAAAATGCCGGTTTCTCCAACCAGATTGCAAAAAGTATGGAATCAAGTAGGGGTCAGTTAACATAGCGCGAAATTAGCAGGAGTTTTACATGGGCATTCGTAT
>NZ_DJDC01000024.1:7312-7538 GCF_002430855.1 Acinetobacter sp. UBA5934
GTTTAAATGCTTATGTGGAACAGTTTAACCACGACAATGCTGACAAAATCGCCGCAGGTGAAGTTGAAGCACGTCGCGGTTCCAATGCAGAATTTATTGAAAAAGCATCTGGTGTTAAAAGTCGCTATGTTGCTGAAAAATCGGGCATCCTAGATCCAAAACGTTTATATCCACGTTTACGTGAACGCAGCAATGATGAACTTTCTATTCAGGCAGAATGGGGTGT
>NZ_DJDC01000024.1:7776-9346 GCF_002430855.1 Acinetobacter sp. UBA5934
AGGTTATGCTTATGACATGAATGTGGCATGTTCTGCTGCAACCTTTGGCTTAAAACAGGCGGCTGATGCGATTAAATGTGGCGCACGCCGTGTATTATTAGTGAATGTCGAGATTACTTCGGGTCATACCGATTTCCGTTCACGTGATTGTCACTTTATCTTTGGTGATGTTGCTACAGCATCCATTATTGAAGACACAACCACTAAAACCGGTTTTGAAATTGTAGATACGCATTTGTTTACCCAGTTCTCAAATAACATCCGCAACAACTTCGGTTACCTCAACCGTAGTGAAGATGCGGTTGTAGATGACAAACTGTTCCGTCAAGACGGCCGTAAAGTGTTTAAAGAAGTTTGCCCGCTGGTTGCGAAAATCATTACCAAGCAACTTGAGAAAAATGAAATTGCACCGACGAATGTAAAACGTTTCTGGTTGCACCAAGCCAATGCCAGCATGAATGACCTGATTTTAAAATTCGTGGTAGGTAAAGATGCTGACCGTGCACTTGTACCTATTATTTTAGATGAATTTGCCAATACCTCTTCTGCAGGTGTGATCATTGCATTGCACCGCACGGCACATGAAGTGAATGATGGCGAGTACGGTATACTTTGCTCATTCGGTGCGGGTTATTCGGTCGGTTCGATTCTGGTACAAAAACACGTGGTAGCATAAGGAATCATCTATTGCAGGTTGAGCATGATGCCAGATGGATCAAACACCTCAGTGTGTTATCCAAACTGTATTTCACCCCAACTTTTTTAGGGGCTGAACATATTGATGCATCCAAACCTGCAATGTATGTCGGTAATCATACCCTGTACGGTGTGTTTGACTCACCCATCTTGATTGATTACCTCTACAACTACCATAAAGTGGCTGTGGTCAGTGTTGCTGATCATGGCCATTTTTATTTGCCGGTTTGGCGAACGCTATTTAAAAAGTTCGGTGCGCTTGACGGTGAAAAAGAATATATCCGTGCCGCGATGCAGCAAGGTTATTCGATCCTGGTCTTTCCAGGCGGTGGCCGTGAGGTCTTGAAAAGAAAAGGCGAGGCTTATCAGCTCATCTGGAAACAGCGTTATGGATTTTTGAAACTGGCACAGGAATTTAATTACGACATCGTTCCATTTGCCGCTCTGGGTGGGGATGAAGTCTTTGAAATTGGATTCGATGCAAATCAGATTATCAAAAGCAAATGGTTTCAAAAGCTGTTAAAAGTACCGCAGCTGGATAAATTACTCCGGCATGGCGATGTTATTCCATCCTTACCTAAAAATATCATTCCGAAACGTATACCTTTTTATTTTCAATTTATGCCGCGGCAAAATCTAATGAATATTGAAAGTGCTGAACAATTAAGCGATTTTCGCGATCAGATTCAGCAGCAAATTTATGCGGGATTAGAATATTTAAAACAACAACGTGAAGTTGAAAAAGTTTGAGCCGGCTGAGTTAATTTTTATTTATCTTTTTTTATAATTGATTATCAAATCATTAAGTTTGCATGATTGATCAACTAGGTTTGATTAAATTCTCAACTCGGCATACAGTATCTTCACTATATTA
>NZ_DJDC01000155.1:0-848 GCF_002430855.1 Acinetobacter sp. UBA5934
TAAAAAGCACGAAGCATAAAAGGTGAATCAGACTGAAGCAGGATAGATTATAAGAAAAAACAACTGGAGGAAAAGAATATGCTGATTAAGCTAGCGATTGCTTTACTGTTTATTTTTATAGGTGTTGCAAACTATTATCTGAGTAAATCGTTCTGGTGCCATGAAGGAGTATGGGGTAAAGATGTTCACGAACAATAGTAAGGTTTAGATCCGTGATGAATCATGACTTAAATTCCTGCCATAAAAAAACCCTGGAAATTCCAGGGTTTCTGTCCGATTCGGTAAACGAATTAACGTTTAGAGAATTGAGGACGTTTACGAGCTTTACGTAAACCAAGTTTCTTACGTTCAACTTCACGAGCATCACGAGTAACGAAACCAGCTTGACGAAGAGCAGGTTTTAAAGTTTCGTCAGCAGCGATCAAGGCACGAGTAATACCGTGACGGATAGCGCCAGCTTGACCACCAATACCACCACCAGCAACAGTGATGTAAAGGTCAAATTTTTCAGTAACTTCTAAAAGCTCTAAAGGTTGACGAACAACCATACGAGCAGTTTCACGACCGAAATATTGTTCTAAAGAACGGTTGTTAATTACGAGTTTACCAGTACCAGCTGATAGGAAAACACGTGCAGTTGCGGTCTTACGGCGACCTGTACCATAGTTAGTAGCCATGTGCTGTATCCCTTAGATGTCCAAAACTTGTGGCTGTTGAGCAGTATGTGGATGCTCAGTACCAGCGTACACTTTCATTTTTTTGATCATTGCATAACCAAGAGGACCTTTTGGCAACATGCCTTTTACAGCGCGTTGGAAAATTTCTTCTGGTTTGTGAGCAACTAATTT